>CAXUGZ010000195.1:0-3555 GCA_964250685.1 uncultured Sphingomonadaceae bacterium | reverse complement strand
CGCGGCCGGATGCTGCGGGCCGAAATTGATCGTGTAGTTCTGGACCTCGAAATCGCCGGGATCGTGCTTGCCGGCGTCGCTGCGGCCGGCGAGCTCGCCCGGCAAATCGCGCGGATCGGCGGCGCCGACGGTGAGAGTGCGCGTGGTCATAGCCCGCTCGCTCTTGAGCCCTCTCCCACGGGGAGAGGGCTGAGTGAGGGGTTCCAGGCTTCGACGGTGGACGCGACCGTCACGCGATCGCTCCCCCTCATCCCAACCTTCTCCCCGGCGGGGAGAAGGAGCACGGTCACGCGGCTCACTTCTTCACCTCGTCCGCCTTGAGCGGGCTTGGAGCACCGGGCGCCTCGGGCGCCCTGGCCTTCTCGTCGCCCGGGAGGATATAGTCCGCGCCCTCCCACGGGCTCATGAAATCGAAGCTGCGAAAGTCCTGCGCGAGCTTGACCGGCTGGTAGACGACGCGCTTCTCCTCCTCCGAATAGCGCAGCTCGACGAAGCCCGACAGCGGGAAGTCCTTGCGCTGCGGGTGGCCGCTGAAGCCGTAATCGGTAAGGATGCGGCGCAGGTCCGGATTGCCCTCGAACAGCACGCCGTACATGTCGAACACCTCGCGCTCGAGCCAGCCCGCGACCGGCCACAGCGCGGTGACCGACGGCACCGGCCGCACCTCGTCGGTCGCGACGTGGACGCGGATGCGATGGTTCCTGGTGAGCGAGAGCAGGCAATAGACGATCTCGAACCGCTCGGGCCGGTCGGGATAGTCGACCCCGGCAATCTCCATCAGTTGCTGGTAAGCCAGATCGTCGCGAAGGATGCGCAGCGCCTCGACCAGCGCCTCGCGCCTGACGTCGAGCCGCACCTCGCCCACCGCTTCGGAGGCATGCAGCAGGCGATCGCCGAGCGCCGCGGCAGCGGCGTCGATCACGCCGTCATTGGGCGCGTATTTGGGAGAGGGCGCGCCCATCACTTCCTGCCCGAGATTTCTCGGGGAGGGGGACCGCCGGCGCAGGCGGCGGTGGAGGGGCAATCCTCGCGCGAAGCGACCCCTCCACCATGCTGCGCATGGTCCCCCTCCCCGGCAAAGGCCGGGGAGGAACCAGGCCGCGCGTACCTCACCGCTCGATCGTCCCGACGCGCCTGATCTTCCGCTGGAGCTGCATCACCCCGTAGAGCAACGCCTCGGCGGTCGGCGGGCAGCCGGGCACGTAGATGTCGACCGGCACGATCCGGTCGCAGCCGCGCACCACCGAATAGCTGTAATGATAATAGCCGCCGCCATTGGCGCACGAGCCCATCGAGATCACGTATTTGGGGTTCGACATCTGATCGTAGACGCGCCGCAGCGCGGGCGCCATCTTGTTGCAGAGCGTGCCCGCGACGATCATCACGTCCGATTGGCGCGGGCTCGCGCGCGGGGCGACGCCGAACCTCTCGAGATCGTAACGCGGCATGTTCACATGGATCATCTCGACCGCGCAGCAGGCGAGGCCGAAGGTCATCCACCACAGGCTGCCCGTACGCGCCCATTGGAACAGGTCCTCGGTCGACGTGACGAGGAAGCCCTTGTCCTGCACCTCGGCATTCAGCCCGGTGAAGAACTCCGGATCGGGGAGCGTCGTCTCCTGCGGATGCGGATCGAGCGCCTGGGGCAGCGTCACTCCCATTCGAGCGCGCCCTTCTTCCAGGCATAGGCGAAGCCGATGCCGAGCTCGCCCAGGAACACCATCATCGCCGCCCAGCCGGTGAAGCCGATCCCGCCGAGCGCCACCGCCCACGGATAGAGGAACGCGGCCTCCAGATCGAACACGATGAACAGGATCGCGACGAGGTAGAAGCGCACGTCGAACTGCGCGCGGCTGTCCTCGAACGCGGGAAAGCCGCACTCATATTCGGCGAGCTTCTCAGGGTTGGGCTGCGCCGAGCCGGTGAAACGCGACGCCACCATCGGCAGCACCACGAAGGCGGTCGAGAGCGTCACCGCTACCGCCAGGAACAGCAGGATCGGCAGATATCCGGCGGCGACCGAGGCCATGCGACGCGAACTCCATGACGGGGAAAAAGCGCCCGCGCTTGGGCGGTTTACCTAAGCGTGCCGCAAGTGCGAAGCAAGCATCCGCGAGCTTGAGAATGACTCGCAGCAGCCGGCGAAAGCCCTCCCCTTAAGAGGAGAGCGAGTCATTTCCGCAGCGCCCCCGCCAACAGCTTGTGCAGCTTCGAATGGAGCACATCGTTGGCGGCGAGGTATTCGTTGCGCTCGATCGGCCGGTCGCCGCCGCGAAAGTCGGTGACGAAGCCGCCCGCCTCGCGCACCAGCAGGATGCCCGCCGCGGTGTCCCACGGCTGGAGGTCGCTTTCCCAATAGCCGTCGAACCGCCCCGCCGCGACCCAGGCCAGATCGAGCGCGGCCGAGCCGAAGCGGCGGATGCCCGCGATCTGCGGCCCGATCGCGGCGAAGATCGCGTCCCATTGCGCGATGTCGCCGCGGCCGAGGAAGGGGATGCCGGTCGCGATCAGCGCCTCGCTCAGGTCGCGCCGCGCCGACACGCGCAGGCGCTTGTCGAACAGCCACGCGCCCCTGCCCTTCTCCGCCCAGAAGCTCTCGTCGGTCAGCGGCTGGTAGACCAGCCCCTGGGTGATCTCGCTGCGCCCGTCGGACTTGGGCTCCTCGACCGCGATCGAGATCGAGAAGTGCGGGATGCCGTGGAGGAAGTTGGAGGTGCCGTCGAGCGGATCGACGATCCAGCGCGGCTTGGCCGGATCGCCCGCGCGCGCGCCGCCCTCCTCACCGAGGAAGCCCCAATCGGGCCGCGTCCGCTTGAGCTCCTCGTAGAGCGTCTGCTCGGCGCGTTCGTCGGCCTGACTGACGAAATCGGCCGGCCCCTTGCGCGAGACCTGTAGCTGCTGGACCTCGCCGAAGTCGCGCCTGAGCCGCGGCCCCGCCTTGCGCGCGGCGCGGTCCATGACGGTGATCAGCCCGGAATGCGATGGCATCTGACTAAAGCCCTCTCCCCTCCGGGGAGAGGGTTTGGGAGAGGGGGAGTCCGCTCAAAGCAAGCGCGAGGCTGCCCCGGACGGCCCCTCTCCCCGGCCCTCTTCCCTGAAGGGGAGAGGGAGAATTCCGTCAATCCGCGCGCCGGACATATTCCTGGCTGTAGACGTCGACGACGATCTTGGTCCCCGCGCCGATATGCGGCGGCACCATCACGCGCACGCCGTTGTCGAGGATCGCCGGCTTGTAGCTGGAGGACGCGGTCTGCCCCTTCACCACCGCGTCCGCCTCGACGATCATCGCCTCGATCTGATCGGGCAGCTGAACCGAGATCGGGCGCTCGTCCCACAGCTCCAGCACCACGTCCATCCCGTCCTGCAAAAAGGCGGCGGCGTCGCCCAGAATGCCGGCGTCGAGGGTGATCTGCTCGTAATTGTCCTTGTCCATGAAGGTCAGCGCGTCGCCGTCCTTGAACAGGAACTGGAAGTCCTTGGTGTCGAGGCGCACGCGCTCGACCGTCTCGGCCGAGCGGAAGCGGACGTTGTTCTTGCGGCCGTCGATGAGGTTCT
>CAXUGZ010000194.1:888-3584 GCA_964250685.1 uncultured Sphingomonadaceae bacterium | reverse complement strand
CGCGATCACCGCGATCACCGCGCAGAACACGCTTGAGGTGGCCGAGGTGATGCCCGTCCCGGCGGCGCTGGTGATCGCGCAGATCGACGCGGTGGTGCGCGACATCGGCGTGGACGCGGTCAAGATCGGGATGATCGGATCGGCCGAGGTGGCGCGCGCGGTGGCGGCGTACCTCAGCCCCTCTCCCCACCCTCTCCCCGCAGGGGATCGCTTCGCAATTGAGCCGTCACCCCGGCGAAGGCCGGGGTCCACCGTCCAGCATACTCCTAAGCCATCGACTTCGTTGGACCGTGGATGCCGGAACAAGTCCGGCATGACGGAGGAAAAAGTGGTTTTGGAAATTACGCAACGATCCCCCGGAGGGAAGAGGACTTTTCCGGTGGTGCTCGATCCGGTGACGGTCGCCTCCTCGGGCGCGCGGCTGGCGGATCTTGCCGCGATCGAGGCGCTGATGGCGTGCGCCACGCTCGTCACGCCCAATTTGCCCGAACTGGCGCTGCTCACCGGTCGCCCGATCGCCGGCGCCGATGCGCTCGCCGCCGCCGCGCACGCGCTCGCGCGGCGCACCGGCGCGGCGGTGCTCGCCAAGGGCGGCCATCTCGCCGGCGATACCTGCACCGACATCCTGGTATGCGACGGCGAGGAGACGCGCTGGAGCGATCCGCGCATCGCCACGCGCCACGGCCACGGCACGGGTTGCACGCTGTCGAGCGCCATCGCGGTCGGGCTGGCGGAGGGCATGGGGCCGGCCGACGCGATCGCCCGCGCGCGCGCTTATGTCCGCGCCGCGCTGCTCGCCGCGCCCGGGCTGGGGCAGGGCCATGGGCCGATGGGGCACGGGCTGGGACGCGCTCATTTCCCCTGAGCACCGTTCGTGACCGCCATCTTCTGGCGATCCGTTGCGGCGCGCCATATACGATGGGGTACAACGCCACTCCGGGGAGCCGCCATGCGCCGCCTGATCCTTCTGTTCCTGGCACTCCTCGCCGCGCCCGCGCTGGCGGCGCCGCCGTTGGTGCTCGCCGCCGCGAGTCTGCAGGAATCGCTCAACGCCGCCGCCGACGCCTGGGCTGCCCGGCGCCACGAGCGGCCGACGCTCTCGTTCGCCTCCTCCTCGGCGCTCGCGCGGCAGATCGATGCGGGGGCGCCCGCGGACCTGTTCATCTCGGCCGACGAGCCGTGGATGGACGACGTCGCCAAGCACGGCCTCCTCCGCCCCGGCACGCGCGCCGATTTCCTCACCAACACGCTCGTGCTGGTGGCGCCCGCCGCCTCGGCCCGGCGCGTCGCGATCCGCCCCGGCTTCGGCCTCGCCGCGATGCTCGGCGACGGCAAGCTGGCGATGGGCGAGCCCAATTCGGTCCCGGCCGGCAAATACGGCAAGGAGGCGCTGACCACGCTCGGCGTGTGGGACGCGGTCGCGCCCAACGTGGCGAGCGGCGACAGCGTGCGCGCCGCGCTCGCGCTGGTCGAGCGTGGCGAGGCGCCTTACGGGATCGTCTACGCCACTGACGCGATCGCGTCGAAGGGCGTGCGCGTGGTCGGCACCTTTCCCGCGTCGAGCCATGCGCCGATCACCTATCCGGTGGCGGTGCTCACCACCGCCGCCAGCGCCGATGCCGAGCCGTTCCGGCGCTTCCTGATCTCGCCGCAGGGCAAGGCGATCTTCCGCCGCTACGGCTTCGGCGTGAAGTGAGGGGTGGCGAACTCCCTCTCCCCTCCGGGGAGAGGGCCGGGGAGAGGGGGCGACGTGGCGAGGGGTGGCACCACGCCACGATCGGACTCCCCCTCTCCCAACCCTCTCCCCGGAGGGGAGAGGGCTTTTGAACCTTTCTCCCGAGGAATGGCAGGTGATCCGCCTCTCGCTCAGGGTGGCGGTGGTGGCGGTGGCGGCGGTGCTGCCGCTGGCGTTCGCGCTCGCTTACTGCCTCGCGCGCGAGCGCTTTCCGGGGCGGCTGCTGCTCGACGCGGTCGTCCATCTGCCGCTCGTGCTGCCCCCGGTGGTGACGGGCTGGCTGCTGCTGATCGCGTTCGGGCGCACCGGCCCGATGGGCGCGTGGCTGGAGCGCTGGTTCGGCGTGACGGTGATGTTCCGTTGGACGGGCGCGGCGCTGGCGGCGGCGGTGATGGCGCTGCCGCTGATGGTGCGCGCGATGCGCCTGTCGATCGAGGCGGTCGACCGGCGGCTGGAGGGCGCCGCACGCACGCTCGGCGCGGGGCGCTGGCGCACCTTCCTGACGATCACGCTGCCGCTGTCGCTGCCGGGGGTGCTCGCCGCGCTGGTGCTCGGCTTCGCGCGCTCGATCGGCGAGTTCGGCGCGACGATCAGCTTCGTCGCGAACATACCCGGCGAGACGCGCACGCTGCCGATCGCGATCTACACCGCGCTGCAGGTGCCGGGGCAGGAGGCGTCGGTGGTGCGCCTCGCCATCATCTCGGTGATCCTGTCGCTCGGCGCGCTGGTGGCGTCCGAGCTGCTCGCCCGCGCGCACGGGCGCGACGCGCATGTCCTTTGACGTCGCGGTCGAGAAGCGGCTGGGCGAGGCGCGGATCGCGATCGCCTTCCGCGCGGAGGCGGGGCTGACCGCATTGTTCGGCCCCTCGGGCAGCGGCAAGACGAGCGTGCTCAACATGATCGCGGGGCTGCTGCGCCCCGATGCCGGGCACGTGACCGTCGCGGGCGAGACGCTGTTCGG
>CAXUGZ010000194.1:0-878 GCA_964250685.1 uncultured Sphingomonadaceae bacterium | reverse complement strand
GCCGACGACGATGTGGCAACCCGCGGCCAGCACACGCTGTTCGGCGCGGGAGTCGATCTGCCGCCCGAGCGGCGCCACGCGGGCTACGTCTTCCAGGACGCGCGCCTGTTCCCGCATCTGAGCGTGCGCGCCAACCTGCTCTACGGCCGGCGCGGGCCGGGCTGGATCCGGCTGGAGGAGGTGGCCGGGCTGCTCGGGCTGGGGCGCCTGCTCGATCGCCGGCCGCGCACGCTTTCGGGCGGGGAGGCGCGGCGGGTCGCGATCGGGCGCGCGCTGCTGTCGGCACCGCGCTTCCTGCTGATGGACGAGCCGCTCGCCTCGCTCGACGCCGCGCGCGCGGACGAGATCATGGGGATGATCGAGCGCGTGCGCGACCAACTCGGGCTGCCGATCCTCTACGTCAGCCACAATCGGGCGGAAGTCGATCGGCTGGCGACGCAGGTGGTGCCGATCCATCGATAGGCTCCTCGCCGACGAAGTCGCGCCACAGCATGATCAGCGTCGCCATCACCGCGGGGCCGACGAACAGCCCGAGCAGGCCGAGCGTCTCGACCCCCCCCAGGATGCCGACCAGCACCCACAGGAAGGGCAGCCGCGTCGATCCGCCGATCAGCACGGGGCGCACGAAATGGTCGGCGATGCCCACCACCACCAGCCCGATCGCGAACACGGTCACTCCCGCGGCGAGCGATCCTCCTCCGATCAGCAGCAGCGACGCGATCCCGAACAGCACCGAGGCGCCGAACGGGATCATCGCCGCCACGCCCGTCAGCAGCCCGAACAGCAGCGGATGCGGCACCCCCGCGGCGAGATACACCACCGCCATCACCGCGCCCTCGCCGATGCCGACCAGCACCAGCCCGTCGATCGTGCCGCGC
>CAXUGZ010000193.1:0-3662 GCA_964250685.1 uncultured Sphingomonadaceae bacterium | reverse complement strand
TGCCGGGCTGCTTGTTGACGATGCTGATCGCGCCGACGCTGGCGTTCTTGCCGAGCAGGGTGGACTGCGTGCCCTTGATGAATTCGACCCGGTCGACATCGAACAGGGTGGTCGAATAGAGGCGGCCCTTGCCGAAGAAGATGCCGTCGCTGAACATCGCGACCGACTGCTCGAACGCCTGCGGGCGCGCCGCCGCGCCGAGGCCGCGGAAGGTCAGGCCGAGCCCGTCGTCCGGCGCGCGCGAGAGGACCACGCCCGGCACCAGATCCACCGCCTGGAAGATGTCCTTGACGCCGCTCTGCTTGAGCGTGGCGCCGGTCAGCGCGGTGACCGAGATCGGAATTGCCTGCGCCGATTCGGAGCGCTTCTGCGCGGTGACGACGATGTCCTGCAGTCCGTCGGCGGCGGCGGGCGCCTGATCGGGCGCCGCGGGCGGCGGCGGGGCGGATTGGGGGGACTGCGCCAAAGCGGGTGAAGCGGCGGCGATCAGCAAGGCGGCGAAGGAACAGCCGCGACGGATATCTGCAAGGTCGATCATGGTCATCCCCCGATGGTCGGCCGGACGCGGGCGCCGCGTTCGGACAGGGTTGCGAGGTGGGCGTTGCTCTGTCGGTGGGCGCGGGCGCGCGCGGAGCAGCCGCAGGCTAGCCGCACTGACGCCGCTGTCTCGCTGCCGGCCATGTGACCATGACATCCTCCTGCTCTTATATAGTTCTGTTTGAGATATTTCCAGTTGCAAGAGTTGTCAACGCATTTACTTAGACGCGTTGCTTTTTCATCAAACGGGCGGCGCGGCGGCGCCGGTCGGCACATCGAACGGACGTGACATGATGCTCCCTGATCGACAGCGCTATCTGGTTTCCGAGACCGCGATCGGCGGCGGGATGAACATGGTCATGAGCCTGGTCGGGGCGCTCGTCTCGGGCGGCGGCGAGATCCGGCCGCCGACGACGGGCGCGCTCCTCCTGCAGACCTTCATGGTGGTGTTCATGAGCGTCCTCGTGGCGACGCTGCTGACCCGCATGCGACGGCGGCGGGGGCGCTTCGCCTCGCCGCGCGATACGGGCGCGCGCTTCGGCGGGCTGGTGCCCCGCAGCGCGCCGGTGCGCGCGCTGCTCGCGGGCAGCTGCGGCCTGTTGATCCTCGGGCCGGTGGTGGGGGCGATGGCGCGGGTGCTGCTTGCCGTGCAGCCCGCGCCCGTCGAGATCGCGGTTGCCACCGCCGCCTACGCACTGCTGCTGTCGGTGCTGATCACTCCCGCGGCGTTGATCCTGGCGTTGGACGACGCGGTGGCCGAACCTTCGCCGGTCGCCCGATAGTCAACGCGTGCTCGCTGGGGCGCGCCGTCAGACGGTCGAGGCGGCCACGGCTCGGTCGAGCGGGGCGCGGCTGGATCGTACTCCTGCGGCGAACGCGACGACTTCGTCGACCAGCGTGCGCACGGCGGCGGGCTCGCCGGCCGCGGTGCCCCAGATGTGGAAGTCGGGCCGGATCGCGGCGATGTCGCAGCCTTGCTCGTCAAACCACGCCGCATAGGTTCCGTCCACGTCGTGCAGCGCGTCGGCCCGATCCGCCGAGTCGGTGACGACCGCCAGCGTGATGCCGGCTTCGGCCAAGGCGGCGCGCCGCGCGCCGTCGATCGCCGCCGCGGCGGCGCGGTCGCGCGCGACGATCGTCGGGCCGTAGCCGAACAGCGCATCGAAGCGGTCATAGCGCCCGTCACGCCGTCCGAACCCCTGGATCATCAGCGTGCGCGCGCCGTTGCCCTCCCCGAACGCGCCGGCGCCGAGCGGGGGAAAGCGGATCTTCTCGGGCTTGGCGCGTGCCATGCGCTTGGCGATCAGATCGGCGTCCCGGATCGCGGCGGCGGCGGGATCGCGCATCGTCTGGACGCGGCCAAGCTCGATGCCCTTGACGATCACGGCGCGGACATGCTGGTCGCGCTCGCTCTGATACGTGTCGAGCAGGTCGTCGTCGCACCGACCGGCCAGGATCAGGTCGAACTTCCAGGCGAGGTTGAGCGCGTCGCGGATGCCCGAGCACATGCCCTGGCCCAGGAAGGGCGGCATCTGGTGCGCCGCGTCGCCCGCGAGCACGACGCGGCCGTCGCGCCAGCGCCGCGCGACGAGCGAGCGGAAGGTATAGGTCGCCGCGCGAATCAGCTCGGCCTGCGCCGGCCTGAGATATTTGGCGACGCGCCGCCAGACGCGATCGGGCCGGCGCTCCACCTCGGCATCCTCGTCGGCTCCGAGCATGAAGCTGAAACGGTGGTGATCGGGGCCGAGCGAGATGATCGAGATCGGCTGCGCCGGATCGCACACCTGGCGCGCCATCGGCACGTCGACGGGTCCGGCCAGGCGGAAGTCGCACACCATCCACGGCTCGGAGAAGCCGTAATCGTCCATCGGGATGTCCAGCGCGCGGCGCACGAAGCTGTTGCCGCCGTCGCATGCGACGACATAGCGCGCGCGGACCGTGTCGGCTTCGTTGACGGTCAGCGTCACGCCCCCCGCATCCTGCGCGATCGCGGTCACGCGCGCATCGAAGCGCACATCGACCGAGGGCAGCGCCTGGCACACCCCATCCAGCGCGTCCTCCAGATCGGGCTGGTACATCATGTACCATTCGGCCCAGCCGCTCCGCCCGAACTCGGCGAAGTCGTGCTCGATCAGCAGCTCGCCCGCGGCGTTGCGCCACTCGTAATTGCGCTGGACGTGGATCTTGGGGAGCATGCGCTCGGCGATGCCCAGCCGGGCGAAGGTGCGCATCGTCTCGTCGTCGAAGATCGCGGCGCGCGGCAGATTGTACTTGCCCGAATAGCGTTCGAGCACGACCACGTCGTGGCCCGCCTGCCCGAGCAGCGCCGCCATCACCATGCCGACCGGGCCGTAGCCGACGATCGCGACGTCATAGGCGTTCTTCATCACCCTCTCCTCCACGCATGTCCGACGGACCGGGAGCCTGCCCTGCCGCCATGCCTTGCGACGCTATTCCAACATTATGCTTTACAAGATTTGCGTTTGCAAGATAAGTAATGCGCAGCCGGCGGGGATGCCCGACCGGACCGTATCAGGGAGAGCGGCATGGACCGAAAGATCGCGCTCGAAGAGCATTTCGCCATTCCCGAGACGCTCGACGATTCGGCCGGCTTCGTCCCCGGAGTCTATTGGCGCGAACTCTCGGCGCGGCTGCTCGACATGCACGACCGCCGCCTGCGCGAGATGGACGCCGGGGGGATCGAGACGATGATCCTGTCGCTGAACGCGCCCGCGATCCAGGCCATTCCCGACGTCGCCGCCGCGGACGAGCTTGCCCGGCGCGCCAACGACTATCTGGCCGAACAGGTGGCGCAGCGCCCCGACCGCTTCCAGGCGTTCGCGGCGCTGCCGATGCAGGATCCCGAACGCGCCGCGCGCGAGCTCGGCCGCTGCATGGCGATGGGCTTCCGCGGCGCGCTGGTGAACGGCTTCTCGGAAGCGGAGGGGCAGGACCCGCTCTATTACGACCTCGCCATGTACCGGCCGTTCTGGGCCGAATGCGAGCGGCTGGACGCGCCTTTCTATCTCCACCCGCGCAACCCGCTGCCCGAGGATTCACGGCTGTATCGGGGGCATCCCTGGCTGATGGGGCCGACCTGGGCGTTCGCGCAGGAGACCGCGGTG
>CAXUGZ010000192.1:0-3672 GCA_964250685.1 uncultured Sphingomonadaceae bacterium | reverse complement strand
CCGCGATCGGCGGCATGATCCCGCTGTTCAACATCCAGCTCGGCGAGATCCTCGTCGGCGGCGTTGGCTCGGGCATTTACGGCTTCCTGCTGTTCGCCATCCTCGCGGTGTTCGTGGCGGGGCTGATGGTCGGCCGCACGCCCGAATATGTCGGCAAGAAGATCGAGGGGCGCGACGTCAAGCTCGCGGTGCTCGCCATCGCGGTGCTGCCGCTCGCGATCCTCGGCGGCACCGCGATCGCGACGCTCACCACCGCAGGCCTCGCCGGGCCGCTCAACAAGGGCCCGCACGGCTTTTCCGAGATCCTCTACGCCTTCACCAGCGCGGTCGGCAACAACGGCTCGGCGTTCGCGGGCATTACCGCCGGCACGCCGTTCTACGATGGTGCGCTCGGCGTCGTGATGTGGATCGGCCGCTATTTCGTGATCGTGCCGCATCTGGCGATCGCGGGCAGCCTCGCCGCCAAGAAGTACACGCCGGACACGGCGGGCTCCTTCCCGACCACGGGCGTGCTGTGGGTCGGCCTGCTGATCGGGGTGATCCTGATCATGGGCGGGCTCACCTTCCTGCCGAGCCTCGCGCTCGGCCCCATCGCCGATCATCTCGCGATGATCAGCGGTCATCTCTCCTAGATCGGGAATCGCCGTCATGGCCCGCGCCGCCACCAAATCGATGTTCACCGCCGACATGATGCTGCCGGCGATCCGCGACTCGTTCATCAAGCTCGATCCGCGCCAGCTGGTGCGCAACCCGGTGATGTTCGTGACCGCGTGCGTCGCCGCGTTGCTGACCGTTCTGCTGTTCGTCGGGCACGACAATCTGCCGCTGGGCTTCAAGCTCCAGCTGGTCGTGTGGCTGTGGCTGACGGTGCTGTTCGGCACCTTCGCCGAGGCGCTCGCCGAGGGGCGCGGCAAGGCGCAGGCGGCGTCGCTGCGCGCGACCAAGGCCGAACTCACCGCCAAGCGCGTCAAGGGAGCGGGCACCGAGCCCGTTCCCGCGAGCGCGCTGCGCATGGGCGACGTCGTGCTCGTCGAGACGGGCGACCTGATCCCCTCCGACGGCGAGGTCGTCGAAGGCGTCGCCTCGGTCAACGAGGCCGCGATCACCGGCGAGAGCGCGCCCGTGATCCGCGAGGCGGGCGGCGACCGTTCGGCGGTGACCGCAGGCACGCGCGTCATTTCGGACCAGATCAAGGTCAAGGTCACGGTCAATCCCGGCCAGGGCTTCCTCGATCGCATGATCGCCTTGGTCGAGGGCGCCGAGCGCCAGAAGACGCCCAACGAGATCGCGCTGACCATCCTGCTCGTCGGGCTCACGATCATCTTCCTGATCGCGGTCGCTACGATCCCGAGCTTCGCCTCCTATGCGGGCGGCGCGATCCCGGTGACCGTGCTCGCCGCCTTGCTCATCACGCTCATCCCCACCACGATCGCGGCCCTGCTGTCGGCGATCGGCATCGCGGGCATGGACCGGCTGGTGCGCTTCAACGTGCTCGCCAAATCGGGGCGCGCGGTCGAGGCGGCGGGCGATGTCGATACCCTGCTGCTCGACAAGACGGGCACGATCACGATCGGCGACCGCCAGGCGAGCGAGTTCCGCCCCGTCTCGGGCGTCTCGGCGGGCGAGCTCGCCGAGGCGGCGCTGATGGCCAGCCTCGCCGACGAAACCCCCGAGGGGCGCTCGATCGTGGTGCTCGCGCGTGAGAAGTTCAACGTCGCGACTGACGCGCTGCCCCAGGGCGCCGAGGTGATCGCGTTCACCGCGCAGACGCGCATCTCGGGCGTGCGGATGGGCGAGACGCTGATCCAGAAGGGCGCGGTCGATTCGGTGCTCAAGGCGAATGCCGGGCTCGGCAACACGCCCCCCGCCGCCGAGCTGCGCCGCATCACCGACGAGATCGCGCGCGCCGGCGGCACCCCGCTGGCGGTGGCGCGCGATGGGCGGCTGCTCGGCGCGGTCTACCTCAAGGACATCGTCAAGGGCGGCATCCGCGAGCGCTTCGGCGAATTGCGCAAGATGGGCATCCGCACCGTGATGATCACCGGCGACAATCCGCTCACCGCCGCCTCGATCGCGGCCGAGGCGGGCGTCGACGACTTCCTCGCCCAAGCGACGCCCGAGGACAAGCTCGCGCTGATCCGCGCGGAGCAGGCGGGCGGCAAGCTGGTGGCGATGTGCGGCGACGGCACGAACGACGCCCCCGCGCTCGCGCAGGCGGACGTCGGCGTGGCGATGAACACGGGCACGCAGGCGGCGCGCGAGGCGGGCAACATGGTCGATCTCGACAGCGACCCGACCAAGCTGATCGAGGTGGTCGGGCTCGGCAAGCAGCTGCTGATGACGCGCGGCGCGCTCACCACCTTCTCGGTCGCGAACGACGTCGCCAAATATTTCGCGATCATCCCGGCGATGTTCATCGTGCTCTATCCGGGGCTGAGCGTGCTCAACGTGATGCGGCTGGGATCGCCGACCAGCGCGATCCTGTCGGCGATCATCTTCAACGCGCTCATCATTCCCGCTCTGGTGCCGCTCGCGCTTCGCGGCGTGAAGTACACGCCGATGGGCGCGGGGCCGCTGCTGCGCCGCAACCTCACGATCTACGGGCTGGGCGGGCTGCTCGCGCCCTTCGTGGGGATCAAGCTGATCGATCTGCTGGTGAACGGCGTCGGGCTCGCGTGAACAAGGACGACGACAATGAACGACGATATCCTCTCCTCCTTCCGTCCCGCGATCGTGATGACCCTGCTGTTCGCGCTGCTGACGGGCATCGTCTATCCGCTCGCGCTCACCGGCATCGGGCAGGTCGTGTTCCCGCACCAGGCGAACGGCAGCCTGATCCGCGACGGCGACCGGATCGTCGGATCGTCGCTGATCGGCCAGGGCTTCGCCGCCGACCGCTATTTCCATGGCCGCCCGTCGGCCGCGGGCAAGGGTTATGACGCGCTCGCCTCGGCGGGCTCGAACTTCGGCCCCGCCGCGCAGGGGCTGCACGATCGCCTCGCCGGCGACATCAAGACGCTATCCGCATCCGCACCGGGCCGTCCGGTTCCACTCGATCTGGTGACGGCCTCGGCCTCGGGGCTGGATCCCGACATCAGCCCCGAAGCCGCCTTGTTCCAGATCGCGCGCGTCGCGCGCGCGCGCGGGCTCGACGAGGCGCGCTTGCGGCAGATGGTGACCGACGCCACCGCGCATCCGAGCTTCGGCTTCATCGGCGCGGATCGCGTGAACGTGCTGCTGCTCAATCGACAGCTCGACCAAATCGGCGCTAAAACCGGCGGGTGAACGAACCGAACGACCGACCCGATCCCGAAGCGCTGCTGCGCGTCGCCGCGCAGGAATTGCGCGGGCGGCTCAAGGTGTTTCTCGGCGCGGCGCCGGGGGTCGGCAAGACCTACGAGATGCTGTCCGAGGGCGCCGCGCGGCGCAAGAGCGGGCTCGACGTGGTGATCGGCATCGTCGAGACGCACGGGCGCGCCGAGACCGAGGCGCTGACGCGCGGGCAGGAGATCGTGCCGCGCCGGCTCGTCAACCATGGCGGCGGTACGCTCACCGAGATGGACCTGGATGCGATCCTGGCGCGCCGCCCGCAGCTCGTGCTGGTAGACGAGCTGGCGCACACCAACGCGCCCGGCAGCCGCCACCCCAAGCGCTACCAGGACGTCGAGGAGC
>CAXUGZ010000191.1:0-3696 GCA_964250685.1 uncultured Sphingomonadaceae bacterium | reverse complement strand
TATCGCAAGCTGCGCAACACCTTCCGCTACCTGCTCGGCGCGCTCGACGGCTTCGGCGAGGAGGAGCGCGTGGAGGCGGGCGAGATGCCCGAGCTGGAACGCTACGTGCTCCACCTGCTGGCGGTCCTGGATGCCGAGCTGCGCGCCGCCGCCGAAGCCTATGAATTCAACCGCTATGCGCGCGCGCTCACCGATTTCTGCAACAACGACCTGTCCGCCTTCTTCTTCGACGTGCGCAAGGATTCGCTCTATTGCGACGCGCCGGGCGATCCGAAACGTATGGCCTGCCGGACGGTGTTCGACATCCTGTTCCACGCGCTGGTGCGTTACGCCGCGCCGATCCTGTGCTTCACCGCCGAGGAGGTGTGGGGAACGCGCTATCCCGATGCGGGATCGGTCCACCTGCTCGACTGGCCCGCGATCGATCCCGACTGGCGCGTCGCGGCGCTGGCCGAGCAATGGGGGTGGCTGCGCCAGCTCCGGCTGGTGGTTAACGGCGAGATCGAGCCCAAGCGCCGCGCCAAGGAGATCGGCTCGAGCCTCGAGGCGCGCGTCGCGATCGGCCTGCCCGACGTGCGCGACCGGCCCGAGGTCACCGGCAACGAATTGGCCGAGCTGCTGATCGTGTCCGAGGTGCTGCTCGATCGCGCGCCGCACGGGCCGGTCGCGGCGGTGCACCGCACCGATTACCACAAATGCGGCCGCTGCTGGCGCCACCTGCCCGAGGTGGACGAGGACGGCGATCTCTGCCGCCGGTGCGAGGCGGTGGTCGGTGGTTGAGGGCCCTAGCCCCCCTCTCCCCTATGGGGAGAGGGCCGGGGAGAGGGGGAGTCGTAGCAAGTGGAGCGCTTCGTCTGCCAGCCGACTCCCCCTCTCCCAACCCTCTCCCCATAGGGGAGAGGGCTTTTGGCGGGTGCTCGGCCTCGTGGTCGCGCTCCTCGTGCTCGTGCTCGATCAGGCGGTGAAATGGTTCGTCACCGGCCCGCTCGATCTCCCCGAGCGCGTCGGGATCGACCTGCTCCCGATCTTCCGCCTGCTGTGGGTCGAGAATCGCGGCGTCTCGATGGGTTTTCTCACCGCCGGGAGCGAGGCCGAGCGTTGGCTGCTCACGCTCTTTACCGGCGCGATCGCGATCGGCGTCGCGGTGTGGCTGTGGCGCGAGCGGCGCGCGTTCGATGCGGCGGCGCTCGGGCTGGTGCTCGGCGGCGCGCTCGGCAACATCCTCGATCGGGTGCGGCTGGGCTATGTCGCGGACTTCCTCAATCTTCACTTCGGCGCATGGTCGCCGTTTTTGGTCTTCAATGTCGCCGATATGGGCGTTAGCATCGGCGTGGCACTGCTCGTGCTCCGCGCGCTCCTGACGCGCGACGCGCCTGCCCCCCTGGAGGATGAGAATGGTCAAGCGTAACCTGGCTGCGGCGCTGGCGCTGCTCGCGCTGGTCGGCTGCAATGGCGGCCGCAAGGGCGTGTTCGCCGCGGGCAAGGGTGCCCCCAACGAATTCGCGGTGGGGCGCGCCGCGCCGCTGGTGGTGCCACCCGATTTCGCGCTGGTGCCCCCACGCCCGGGCCAGCCGCGCCCGCAGGAGGCGGACAGCTCGACCCAGGCGCTGAGCGCGCTGTTCGGCGGGCAGCGTCCGGTCAGCCAGGGCGAAGGCGCGCTCACCGCCGCCGCCGGCGCGGTGGCGCCGCCCGGCATCCGCTCGGAGGCGGGCGATCCCAACACGACGGTGGTCAACAAGGGATCGACCACGCGCGACATCCTCAAGGCGCCGCCCTCGTCGAACACGCAGGCCAATGCGTCGGCGGGCGACACCGCGCAGGGTGCCGCTACCCCGCCCGCCGCCGCCGCCACCAATCCCTCGGGCACCGCCCCGCAGGGCAGCGTGCCGCGCTGAGCGTCGAGCCCTCTCCCCCAAGGGGGAGAGGGAGCGATTATTGCAGCGTCGCGTCGTCGCCGTCGCCCGCGCCGAAGAAGCGCAGGAACTGGACGAGCAGGTCGGCGCGCTCGGGCACGTCGGGCGCCTCCAGCAAGGCCTGCTTGGCGGCGATGTCGAACGGGGCGATCTGCGCGATGCCGTTGACCAGCGCCTCGTCGTCGAGCCGGCTCACGCCCTCCCAATCAACCGAATAACCCTGCGCCTCGGCGAAGGTGCGCGCCTCGCGCTCCAGCTCGGCGCGCAGGATGCTGGCGAGCGGGGGCTGGTCGTCGTCGTCGCCGTCGGCGAACCCGTCGAACGCTGCCTCGACCTGGCGGAACGGCGTCGCCGCCTCGATCTCGCGCAGCAGGCGGAAGCGCGTGACGCCTTCGAGCACGAGGTTGAAGCGCCCGTCCTGCAGCGCCTCTACGTGCGCGATGCGGCCGACGCAGCCGACCTCGAACAAGGCGGGATGCTCGCTGCCCTCGCCGGGGCGCGGCTGGATCATCGCGATGCGCCGGTCGCGCGCCAAGGCGTCGCGCACCATCGCGCGGTAACGCGGCTCGAACACGTGGAGCGGGAGCGAGCTGCGCGGGAACAGCAGCGCGCCGCCGAGCGGGAAGATCGAGAGCCGGGCGCCCGCCTTGAGCATCATCCGAACAACACGGCGGAGAGCCGCCGGCGCTGCGCCGCCACCCACGGATCCTCGAGCCCGGTCGCCTCGAACAGCGTGAGCAACCGCTTGCGCGCGGCGCCGTCGTTCCAGTCGCGCTCGCGCGCGATCGAATCGAGCAGCAGGTCGGCCGCGCCATCGCGGTCGCCCGCCGCCATCAGCGCGCCCGCCAGCGCGTGGCGCGCCTCCTGATCGTCGGGCTCGGCCGCGACCTTCGCCTTGAGTCCGGCGAGATCGTCGACCGGCGCGGCCTCGCCCGCCAGCGCCAGCGCGGCGCGCGCCCGCGCGATCGCGGGGTCCTTCGCCTTGTCGGCGGGCACCGCGTCGAGCAGCGCGCGCGCCGCGTCGTGCTGGCCGTCGGCGAGCAAGGCGCGTGCATGGCCGCCGACGACCGCGGGATCGTCGGGCGCGAGCTCGGCGATCTGCGCGAAGATCGAGACCGCGCGCGCGGCATCGCCCTGTCCCAGCACCTCCTCGCCCATCGCGATCAAGGGTGCCACGTCCTCGATCGGCGCTTCCCCGCCGCCCGCGACGGGCAGCTCCCGCAACAGCTGGTCGAGCATCTGGGTGAGCTGGGCTTCGGTGCGCGCCGGGGTGAGGTCGGCGACGAGCTGGCCCTGGAACAGCGCGTAGACGGTGGGGATCGACTTCACGCGGAATTGCGCGGCGATCAGCTTGTTCTCGTCGACATTGACCTTGGCGAGCCTGACCCCCCTGGCGGCATAGGCCGCCGCGACCTTTTCCAGCAGCGGCGTGAGCTGCTTGCAGGGCCCGCACCATTCGGCCCAGAAATCGAGGATGACGAGCGCATCCATCGACGGCTCGATCACGTCGCGCCTGAACGCCTCGATCGCCTCGCGGTCGGCCGCGCTCATGCCCAGGGTCGCCAACCTCAATCTCCCGTTGCTGCTCACGCCCTATGTGGTCGGTTTGGCGGGCGCGGCAAGCCCCGCCAAGAGGGTTGCGGCTCCGGCCAAGCGATGGTAGCAGCCGCCCCTCACCCCCGGGGGCCCGTTCCCCGGACGCGCGAGCGGGCGTAGCTCAGGGGTAGAGCACGACCTTGCCAAGGTCGGGGTCGAGGGTTCGAATCCCTTCGCCCGCTCCAGC
>CAXUGZ010000190.1:0-3737 GCA_964250685.1 uncultured Sphingomonadaceae bacterium | reverse complement strand
GATCCGGTCCATCGCGTCGCGGAACTTGAGCCGGTCCTCGGCCTTGTCGATCGCCTCGGCATCCGCGCCGATCATGGTGACGCCGTATTGCGCCAGCGTGCCGTCATGGAACAGCGCGAGCGCGGTGTTGAGCGCGGTCTGCCCGCCCATCGTCGGCAGGATCGCGTCGGGGCGCTCCTTCGCGATGATCTTGGCGACGATCTCAGGCGTGATCGGCTCGACGTAGGTGGCGTCGGCCATGTCGGGATCGGTCATGATCGTCGCCGGGTTCGAGTTGACCAGGACGATGCGATAGCCCTCCTCGCGCAACGCCTTGATCGCCTGCGTCCCCGAATAATCGAACTCGCACGCCTGCCCGATCACGATCGGCCCCGCGCCGATCACGAGGATGGAGGAGATGTCGGTGCGTTTGGGCATGTTCTAGGCGATACCTATGAGCCCTCCCCCTTGAGGGGGAGGGTTGGGAGAGGGTGTCCGACGATGGCGACGGAGAGAGACATCGCGATCGCACGCACCTTGCGCCAGCGGTCGACCGATGCCGAAGCTAGATTGTGGTCGCGACTGCGCGCGCGTCAGGTAGAGAACGCCAAGTTCGTCCGCCAACACCCGATCGATCGGTTCACCGTCGATTTCTGCTGTCGCTCGGTGCGGCTGGTCGTCGAGGTCGATGGCGGTCAGCATGCCGACGACCCGCGCGATGCCGTGCGAACTGCTGATCGAAGCGGCGGGCTACATCGTGCTGCGCTTCTGGAACAACGACGTGCTGTCCAACACCGAAGGCGTGCTGGGGGAAATCAGGCGCGTGCTGCTGATCGCGCGCAACTAAGCCCCCATTTCTGAAGCCCTCTCCCTCAAGGAACAGGGTTGGGTGAGGGTGACCCACGCCAGCCCGTCTCACCACCCGCCGACGCGCGCTGACGCGCGCTCCCCCTCACCCCAGCCCTCTCCCCGCCGGGGAGAGGGAGCGCGCCCCGCTCCGATGACGAGGATGGAGGAGATGTCGGTGCGTTCGGGCATCACTTATTTATCCGCCTTAAAGCCGCGGCGTACCCAAATCATCAGGCCGACGACCATAAGGACGGCGGTGGCGATTAGAAAGCCGAATAATGCGTGGAGCGCCAGAGATCGATTGCTGGTGCATCGCGAAACGTACATCTGGGCATCCTGAGTGCCAGGCGGCCTAAAGATATGTGCGACTAGATCTCTCTCAGAGTGATCGATCCGGTTAGTTCCGACGACGCATGCCCTTATTGAGTAACTCGTTGGCACCGGCGAGCCGATGAGCGAGAAATGGAAACCCTGAGGACGCAGGTTTTTATCCATTGACGCTGTGCCCTCCATATCGGGCACCAAGAAACTGTACGCAGCGCCCGCAATCGCGAGGACAGCACTTAGAGCCAGCCACAAGCGAACCAAGCCGCTCGCGTGTCTCACTTAAGCGCGCTCACAAACTGCTCGAATAGATAGTGGCTGTCCTGCGGCCCCGGGCTCGCCTCGGGGTGGTACTGGACCGAGAAGGCGGGCTTATCGGTGACACGGAGCCCCGCGAGGCTGCCGTCGAACAGCGAAAAGTGCGTCGGCTCGACGTTGGCGGGCAGGCTGTCGGTCTCGACCGCGAAGCCGTGGTTCATGGATGTGATCTCGACGCGGCCGTCGTCGGTGCGGCGGACCGGGTGGTTGGCGCCGCGATGGCCCTGGTGCATCTTCGACGTCCGGCCGCCCACCGCCAGCCCGAGCAGCTGGTGGCCGAGACAGATGCCGAAGATCGGCTTGGCGATCTCGAGCAACTGGCGGATCACCGGCACCGCGTAGACGCCGGTCGCCGCCGGATCACCGGGGCCGTTGGAGAGGAACACGCCGTCGGGCGCGTGGCGCATCACCTCCTCGAAGGTCGCGGTCGCGGGCACCACCGTGACGCGCGCGCCGGCGGCCACCAGATTGCGCAGGATGTTGCGCTTGAGGCCGTAGTCGATCGCGACGACGTGGGGGCGCGTGTCTTCAAGCCCCTCCCCTTGAGGGGAGGGGTTGGGGTGGGGCGTGCCTGTCGGCGTCACGCTCCGAGCTGAGGCCCCACCCCCAGCCCCTCCCCTGAAGGGGAGGGGAGCGGGTTGCTTATAGCCATGCCCCAGCCGCCACAGCCCCTCGTCCCACTGGTAGGACTGGAGCGCCGAGACCTCCTTGGCGAGGTCCATGCCCTCCAGCCCCGGCCACGCCCGCGCCTGCGCCAGCAGCGCGGCCATGTCGAACCGGCCGTCGGCGGCGTGCGCGATCACCGCGTTGGGCGCGCCCTCGATGCGGATCGCGCGGGTCAGCGCACGCGTGTCGACACCTGCGAGCCCGATCCGGCCGTTCGCGCGCAGCCAGTCGTCGAACCGACCCGCCGCGCGGAAGCTGGAGGGCGCGGTCACGTCCTCGCGGACGATGCAGCCGAGCGCGAACGGGTTCTGCGCCTCGACATCCTCGAGATTGGCGCCGACGTTGCCGATGTGGGGAAAGGTGAAGGTGACGATCTGCCCGGCGTACGACGGATCGGTCATCACCTCCTGATAGCCGGTCATCGCGGTGTTGAAGCAGACCTCGCCGACCGCCGCCCCTTCCGCGCCGAAGCCGCGCCCGAAGATCGCCTGCCCGCCCGCCAGCACCAGCACGCCGGTCGCTCCGTCGGGCACAGGCGTGGTCGTGGCGTCGGCCATGCGGGCGGGCACTCCTGTCGGTCTCGGCGATGTCGCTAAGCGCCGTCGGTTAGACGGCGCGGCCGCCATGGTCAACTCTACCGCCTGGACGCGATCCGGGCTAGGGTCGCGCGATGATCCGGGACGACATCAAGACCGCGCTGGTGAGCGCGATGAAGGCGCGTGACAGCGCCACCACCGGCGCGCTCCGCCTGATCGCGGCGGCGATCAAGAACCGCGACATCGAGGCGCGCACCGGCAAGAGCCCCGACGACGACGACACCCTAGTCGTCGAGGTGCTCAACAAGATGGCCAAGCAGCGCCGCGAGTCGATCGACATGTACGAGCAGGGCAACCGCCCCGAACTCGCCGCGGCGGAGGCCGCCGAGCTGGCGGTGATCGAGGGTTTCCTGCCGCGCCGCATGTCCGAGGCGGAGACCGTCGCGGCGATCGACGCGATCCGGGCCGAGCTCGGCGCGACGGGCTTGAAGGACATGGGCCGGGTGATGGCGGAGCTCAAGGCGCGTCACGCGACCAGCCTCGACATGGGCAGGGCGAGCGCGCTGGTGAAGGCGGCGCTGGCGGGCTGATCCTCTCGGGATGGCCCAAGCCGGGTTGGGATGCCCCAAATCCCGTTCGTGCCGAGCGAAGTCGAGGCACCGCCGGCATCTGGCGATCTCGGCTGCGCTCGATCGGCCCCTCGACGTCGCTCGGGGCGAACGGATGATGCGTGTGAAACAACACACATCGTGATATCCCGAGCGGGTTCATGGCCACCCGCGCAGCCCCATCCCCGCCGTCCCGCACCCGTTCCACCGGCGGCGGCTTCGCGCTGCTCACCCCCGCCTTCCTCGACGAGCTGCGCGCGCGGACCTCGCTCAGCGGTCTGGTCGGGCGCTCGGTCAAGCTGACGAAGGCGGGTAACGAGTACAAGGCGTGCTGTCCGTTCCACCACGAGAAGACGCCGAGCTTCTACGTCAACGACGACAAGGCGTTCTACCACTGCTTCGGCTGCGGCGCGCACGGCGACGCGATCCGGTTCCTGACCGAGGCGCGCGGGCTGCC
>CAXUGZ010000189.1:0-3776 GCA_964250685.1 uncultured Sphingomonadaceae bacterium | reverse complement strand
GCCACGCTGATCGCGGCATAGGTCGCGATCAGGCCGCCGCCGTTCAGGATCAGCAGGAATCTGAGGCTGATGAAGCAGCAGGCGATCCCGACCGCGCCGATCAGCAGGGTCGCCGCCCACGGGCTGCCGAACCGCGGATGGATCGCGGCGATCAGCGTATCCGCCGGGCGCCCCCATACCCGATCGCGCGCGGTCGAGTAGAGGAAGCGCGCCGAGGCCAGCAGCGTGACGATCGCCGCGTTGACGATCGCGATCACCACCCCCAGCGCCACCGCGCCGGCGATCAGGCCGCCGCCGCGCGCGGCCACGAACCGGCCGAACGGGTCGCTCGCGGCGAGCAGCGCCGGAAGGTCGCGAGCGCCCACCAGCAATGCCGTCACCGGCACCAGTTCGAGCGCGAGGCCCACCGCGAACGAGGCGAGGATCACGCGCGCGATGCGGCGCGGCGCATCGTGCAGCTCCTCGCCGAAATAGACCGCCATGCCATAGCCGTTGAGCGCGAAGATCGCGACGGTGGTGGCGATCCCGATCGACGCGGGCGAGGCCGGGACGAGCGACCCGGCGACCGGCGCCAGCGGATGCGCGAGCATCGGCAGGATCGCGCGCACCGGGTGGAGCAGGCCCAACGCCGCGACCACCCCCAAAGCAGCGACCTCGACGCCGAGGAAAAGCCCGGTGACCAAGGCGTTGACGCGGATATCGAGCACCCCGCACAAGGCCGATCCCGCCACCACCGCGATCGCGGTCGGCACCTGCGGCAGCCCGGGCACCACGCTCGCCAGCACCGCGCTCACCCCCAGCCCGACGACGGGCGGGAAGAGCATGTTGTTGAACACGTTGACGCCGAGGACGACGAATCCCGGCAGCGGCCCCAGCGTGCGCGCCACCATCACATATTCGCCCCCCGCGATCGGAAAGGCCGAGGACAGCTCGGCATAGACGAAGGCGGTGGCGACGCACACCAGGGCGGCGAGCACGAACGCCCACAACGTGCCCGTCCCCGCGCTCTGGAGCATCCCCGGAACGATGATGAACACGGACGAGGCGGGTGTCGTCGCCGACAATGTCAGCAACAGCAGCCCCCACACGCCGAGGCAGCGCGGCAGCGGCTGCGGGCCGCCGTAGCCGCTTTCCTCCCGCCTCACGGCAGGTCCATATATTCCGCTTCGTCGCCGATCGGCATTCCGAGGGGCACCGTGGGCCGCGCCTTCCGCGCGTCGAGCAGCATCGCGCATCCGATGACGATCAGGCCGCGCTCCATCGAACCCCCCATGCTGGCGCGCCGAACGGTAACGTGCCGGGGCGGGCGCGCAAGCGTCCCTCGACTTCGCTCGGGACGAACGGCCAAATCGCCTTTCGTGTCGAGCGAAGCCGAGACACGCCCCCGTCTCGCCTCGACCGCGCCCGATTGCTAGGCTGATGCCGAGGAGAGCGGGACGATGCGGATCGTGCTGGTGCTGGCGCGGGCGGACAACGGGGTGATCGGGCAGGGGGGCGACATCCCCTGGCACCTCCCCGGCGAGCAGAAGCGCTTCAAGGCGCTGACGATGGGCAAGCCGATGATCATGGGACGGCGCACGTTCGACAGCCTGCCCGGGCTGCTCCCCGGACGGCGGCACATCGTGCTCACGCGCGACGCGGACTGGTCGGCGCAAGGGGTTGAGATCGCGCCGTCGGTGAGCGATGCGATCGCCGCGGCGGGGGACGTGCCCGAGCTGTCGGTGATCGGGGGCGCGCAGATCTACGCCCTGTTCCTGCCGCACGCCGACCGCGTCGAGCTGACCGAGGTGCATGCCGCGCCCCCCGGCGACACGATCGTCCCCGCGTTCGATCCGGCAATGTGGCACGAGACGGCGCGCGCGGATCATCCCACGCACAGCTACGTCACGCTCGAGCGGCGTCGATCCGCCCGTAACGGGTGACTTTTCCGGCCCCCTCGGTTAGCCCGCGGGCGATGAGGCTTCTCGCAAGCGACGCGCCGCTGCCGCCCGACCTGCATGGCGGCGTGATCGCGCTCGGCAATTTCGACGGCTTCCATCGCGGCCATCAGGCGGTGGTGGCGCGCGCGGTCGATCGCGCGCGTGCCGAGGGGCGGCCGGCGATCGTCGCGACCTTCGATCCGCATCCGGCGCGCTATTTCCGCCCCGACGCGCCCCCGTTCCGCCTCACCACCATCGCCCAGCGTGCGGCGCTGTTCGCCGCCGCGGGCGCGGACGCGACGCTCGTGCTGCGCTTCGACGCCGCGCTCGCGGCACTCACGCCCGAGCAGTTCGTGACGCGCGAGCTTGCCGGGCGCTACCGCGCGGCGGGGGTGGTGACGGGGGCGGACTTCACCTTCGGCGCCAGGCGCGCGGGCACCGCCGCGGTGCTCGCCGCGCTCGGCGCCGCGCGCGGCATCGGCATCGAGACCGTAGCACCCGTCGCCGATGCCGACGGCCCGATCTCCTCCAGCCGCGTGCGCGAGGCGCTGCTCGCGGGCGATTGCGCCGCCGCCGCGCGCCTGCTCACGCGCCCGTTCGCGATTCAGGGCGTGGTGGTGCACGGCGCCAAGCTCGGCCGCACGATCGGCTATCCCACCGCCAATCTCGAGCTCGGCGACTATCTGCGCCCGCGTTACGGCATCTATGTGGTGCGCGGGCGCCTCGACGACGGGCGGATGGTCGACGGCGCCGCCAATCTCGGCATCCGCCCGAGCTTCGATCCGCCGAAGGAGCTGATCGAGCCGTATTTCTTCGACTTCGCGGAAGAGCTGTACGGCCGCACGATCGAGGTGGCGCTGGTGGCGTTCCTCCGGCCCGAGGCGAAGTTCGACACGCTGGCGGCGCTGACCACCCAGATGGAGCGCGATTGCGCGGAGGCAAGTCATATCCTCTCCCGCTCATCCTGAGTAGCCACTGAGCCTGGCGAAGTGGCGTATCGAAGGACGTCCTTCGAGACGGGATTTCGACACGCTCAATCCCTCCTCAGGATGAGCGGGGGTGGTCTGTTGGCAAAGCACGCTTTAAGGGCCTCGCCATAATGGCCGACGCTCCCGACACCCCCGACAAGCAAGACTGGCGCGCGACCGTCTTCCTGCCGAACACCGACTTCCCGATGAAGGCCGGGCTCGCCGCGAAGGAGCCCGCGATCCTCGCCAGATGGCAGGCGGACGACCTTTACGGCCAGCTCCGCGCCAGCCGTGCGGGGCGCGAGCGCTTCATCCTCCACGATGGGCCGCCCTACGCCAATGGCGACATCCACATGGGCCATGCGATGAACAAGGTGCTCAAGGACCTCGTCGTCCGCACCCAGTCGCTGCTCGGCAAGGATGCGCCCTACGTGCCCGGCTGGGACTGTCACGGCCTCCCGATCGAATGGAAGGTCGAGGAGGCGTATCGCGCCAAGAAGCAGAACAAGGACGACGTGCCGGTCGACCAGTTCCGCGCCGAATGCCGCGCTTATGCCGCCAAATGGGTCAAGGTGCAGCGCGACCAGTTCGAGCGGCTCGGCGTGATGGGCGAATGGGACGATCCCTACCTCACGATGAATTACGCGGCCGAGGCGGCGATCGTGGCCGAATTGCTCACGTTCGCCGAGAGCGGCCAGCTCTATCGCGGCGCCAAGCCGGTGATGTGGTCGCCCGTCGAAAAGACCGCCTTGGCCGAGGCCGAGGTGGAATATGAGGATATCGTCTCGACGCAGGTCGACGTCGCGTTCGAGATCATCGAGAGCCCGATTCCCGAGCTGGTCGGCGCGCACGCGGTGATCTGGACGACCACGCCGTGGACGATCCCGGT
>CAXUGZ010000188.1:0-3788 GCA_964250685.1 uncultured Sphingomonadaceae bacterium | reverse complement strand
GTGCCCGGGGCTCTCGGGCACGGGCACCCCCGAATCGAAGCTGGTACGCGAGATCGACAGGTCAGACAGCCCGCCGCGCACGAAGCTCAGCACCTCGTTGCGCCGGCTCTCGGGGCGGATGAAGCCGGGGTTCGCCTCGTAATGCGCCAGCAGGCGATCGGCATAGGCCGAGAGGCGGAAGAACCAGCTCTCCTCGACCGTCCACTCGACCGGCGTGCCGTGCGGCGAAAGCTTCGCGCCCCCTTCCCCGCTCGTCAGCTCCTTGGCGTCGTAGAACGCCTCGTCGCGCACCGAATACCATCCTTCGTAGCGGCCGAGATAGATGTCCCCCGCCGCGTGCATCGCGCGCCACAGCGCCTGGCTCGCGGCATAATGATCGGGCTCGGTGGTGCGGATGAAGCGATCGAATGAGATGTTCAGGGCTTCATCCATCTCCCTGAAATAGGACGACATCTCGTCGGCGAGCGCGCGGGGCGCAACCCCTCCCCGTTCGGCCGCGCGCGCCATCTTCAGCCCGTGCTCGTCGGTCCCCGTCATGAAGAACACGTCACGGCCGCCGAGCCGCCGGTAGCGCGCGATCGCGTCGGCGGCGATCGCCTCATAGGCATGGCCGATGTGCGGCCGCCCATTGGGGTAGCTGATCGCGGTGGTGATGTAGAACGGCTCGCGCATCGCCGGTCCTTATCCGCACGCGCCCGCGCAAGTCGAGCGACGTGTCACGCCACCGGGGCGAGCTTCGCCACCAGCCCCGCAATCTCGAACACCGTGGTCTGCGGATCGAGCGACTGGTGGACCGCGCGATCGGCGATGTCGCGCGCCTCGCGCCACAGCGCGACGGTGGCGGCGAGATCGCGCGGCCCCGCGCGCGCGGCGGCGGCGATGCGCGAGGGCGCGCGCTCGAGGAACGCCTCGTAGCGCGCCTGCGCCGCCTTGGGGGCGAGCGTGCGCGCGAGCGCGGCGCGCAGGCCGTTGCTCGTGTCGCCATGCGATGCGAGCCGATCGATCGCGGCGTCGAGCCCGCCGATGTCGAGCCCGGCGAAGCGCATCGCATCGCCCGGCACCCCGCCCGCGATGCGCACCAGCCCGTCGATCTCGATCGTCTCGGCGTCGGGCAGCTGGCGGCGCAGCACCGCGCGCAATTCCGCCTCGTCGAGCGGCGCCAGCCGCAGCAGGCGGCAGCGCGAGCGGATCGTCGGCAGCAGCCGTCCCGGCGCATGCGAGACGAGCAGGAAGATCGTGCCGTGCGGCGGCTCCTCCAGGTTCTTGAGCAGCGCATTGGCGGCGGGACGCTCCATGTCGTCGATCGCGTCGATCACGATCACGCGCCGGCGCGACAGGCTCGGCGTGGTCGCGAGCAGCGGCTGGAGCGCGCGCACCTGATCGATCGTGATCGAGCGCGCCAGATCTTCGGTCTTGTCGCGCACCAGCCGTGCCAGGCGCTTGAAATCGGGATGCGAACCCGCCTCGACGAGGCGCCGGATGGGGTGTTCCTCGGCCACCTCGAACCCGGACAGCGCGACCGGCGGCCCCGCCGCCTCGGCGAGCAGCCGGCGCGCCGCGGCCTCGGCGAAGGCCGCCTTGCCGATGCCCTGCGGGCCGGCGATCAGCCACGCATGGTGCAGGCGATCGGACCGCATCGCGCGGCCGAAGGCGGCGACCGCGTGGCCGTGGCCGATCACCGTCACAGCAGCCCCGCCAGCGCGGCGAGCAGGCGCGCGGTCACCGTCTCCGCCGCGCCGTGGGCGGCGACGATGCGCCAGCGCCGCGGATCGGCCAGCGCCATCCGGAGGAAATTGGCCTCGACCGCGCGGCGATAGGCGAGATCGCGCATGCCGAAGCGATCCGCGCCCGCAACGTCGCGCCGCCCCTCGCGCTCGGTCGCGACCGCCATCGGCAGGCGCAGCAGCAGCGTGCGATCGGGCAGCAGCCCATCGCTGCCGATCGCATGAAGCGCGCCGATCGCGTCCGCTCCCAGCCCGTCCGCGCCTTGATAGGCGAGCGAGCTGTCGACGAAGCGGTCGCTCACCACCCAGGCGCCGCGCGCGAGCGCGGGCCGGATCGTCCGGTCGACATGGTCGGCGCGCGCGGCGGCGAACAGCAGGGCTTCGGCGCGCGGCCCCCAGCGGTCGCTCCCGCCCTCGAGCAGCAAGGCGCGGATCGCCTCGGCGCCGGGGCTGCCGCCGGGCTCGCGCGTCTCGACCACCTCGATCCCGCGCGCGCGCAGCGCCATGGCGAGCGCGCGCGCCTGGGTCGACTTGCCGGCCCCCTCCCCGCCCTCGAGGCTGATGAAGCGGCCGTGCGCCGGTGCCGTCATGCTTTCCCGAACAGGCGGTGCAGGCCGTTGGCGATATGGTCGAACAGCCCGGCGGCGCCGACGTCCCCCGCCGCCACCAGCGGCATCACCTGCGGCGGCCCGTCGGGGGTGCGCACGATCAGATCGGCGACGTGCGCGCCCGCCTTGAACGGCGCCTTGATCGGCCCGTCATAGGCGACCGATACCCTGATGTCCGCGCCGAGCCCCGCGGGCAACGTCACCGCCAGATCGCGCGGCGCCACCAGCGCCACCTGGCGCGCATTGCCGAGCTGCACCGGCGCGTTGGCGACGACGCTGCCCTTAGCGAACAGCGGCTTGGAGGTCCAGGCGTGCAGCCCCCAGTTCATGAACGCGACCGACTGGTCGATCCGCTGGTTGAACGAGGTGAGCCCCGACAGCACCATCACCAGCCGCCGCCCGTTCTGCACCGCCGATCCGGTGAAGGCGTAGCCCGATGCGTCGGTGTGCCCGGTCTTGAGCCCGTCCGCGCCGGGCACGCGCCCGAGCAGCGGATCGCGATTGGCCTGCGTAATGTCCTGGCCCGAACCCATCGTCTTGCCCCAGGTGAAGTTGGGGCGGCTGTAGAAGGTCTTGTAGAGATCGGGGAAGGTGCGGATCGTGGCACTCGCGAGCATCGCCAGATCGCGCGCGGTGACATAGGTCGCGCCCTGGTCGGGCCAGCCGTTCGAGGTGCCGAAATGGCTGTGCGCCAGCCCGATCTCGGCGGCGCGGCGGTTCATCAGCTCGGTGAAGGCGGGTTCGGTGCCGGCGATATGCTCGGCCAGCACGACGCACGCATCGTTGCCCGACAGCGTGATGATCCCGAACAGCAGGTTCGCGACCGAGACCCGCTCGCCGGGCGACAGGAACATCGTCGATCCCGCCGCTGGCCCGTGCCACTTCCTCCACGTCTCCGGGCTCACCGTCGCCATGTCGCTGAGCTTGAGCTGGCCCTTGCGGATCAGATCGAACGCCACGTAGACCGTCATCATCTTGGCCATCGACGCGGGCTCGAAGCGCTGGTCGGCGTTCTTGGCGTAGAGGATCGCGCCCGACGACAGATCCTGCATGAAGGCGACCGTCGCGGGCGTGTCGAACGTCGGTGCCGCCGCCTGGGCGGGGAGCGCGAGCGCGGCAAGGGCGGCGTAAAGGAAGCGCGTCATCGTCGGCAGGGTGTCCCGTCAGTGGCCCGGGACTGATAGCCGCCGCCGCCGGGGCGCGCCAGCATTTCGCGGCCGGTCAGCGCATCGCGTCGAGCAGGCTCGCGATCGGCACGAAGGCGAACGCGACCGACGAATCCGCCACCCCATAAGGCAGGAATATGAGGTCGCCGTGGCGCACGCCGCCGCAGCTGTAGACGACGTTGGGCACATAGCCCTCGCGGTCCTGGTCCGCGGGCGACAGCAGCGGCTGCGAGAGGCGGCCGATGACTTTTCCGGGATCGTCCTTGTCGAGCAGCACCGCGCCGATCGAA
>CAXUGZ010000187.1:2238-3804 GCA_964250685.1 uncultured Sphingomonadaceae bacterium | reverse complement strand
GGCTCCATCAGATGATCCCGCCGCCGATGCGCAGGTGCTGGCCGGTGATCCACCGGCCCCCGTCGCCGACCAGGAACGCGACGACGGCGGCGATGTCCTCGGGGGTGCCCAGGCGCCCGAGCGGGGTCATGCTGACCGCGGCGACGAAGCGGTCCTCGATCCGCCCCGCCGCGCGCGCGGCGGCGGTGTCGATCGGGCCGGGGGCGAGCGCGTTGACGGTCACGCCGCGCGCGCCGATCTCGCGCGCCAGCACGCGCGCATAGACCTCGGCCGCGCCCTTGGCGCCGGCGAACATCGCCGAGCCCGCATAGGGCGTAATCACCGTCGTCGAGGTGATGACGACGATGCGGCCATGGTCGCGGATCGTGCGCGCGGCTTCGCGCAGGACGAAGAAGTTGGCCTTGGCGTTGATCGCCGTGGCGGCGTCATATTCGGCCTCGGTGACGCCCGCGATCGGCTTGATCGCAACGGGCGCGCCGGCGTTGCTGACGACGATGTCGATCCCGCCATAGCATTCGGCGGCGGCGGCGAACAGGCGCTCGATCTCGGCGACCTGGGTCACGTCGGCGCACACCGCGATCGCGTGGCCGCCCCGCGCCTCGATCTCCTCGACCGCGGCGGCGGCTGCTGCTGCTTCCGCCGGCGACGGATAATTGACCACCACCTGCGCGCCGTGGCCGCCCAGCGTCTCGGCGATGCAGCGGCCGATGCCGCGCGACGAGCCGGTGACGATCGCGACCTTGCCGCTCAGCGCGCCGGGCATGGTTCGGCTCCCCCATCGGCCTGCTCGCGCACGCGCCAGGCGTGCCCCGCGCGGATCCGTGCCAGCGCGAACAGCGCCAGCGACGCCAGCAGCGCCGGACCCATGCACAGCGTGAACAGCTGCGCCGGGACCAGCCCGCGCGACAGCAGCACCCCGCCCGCCATCGGCCCGACCAGCGATCCGATCCGGCCGATCGCCTGGACGAACCCGATCCCGGTGCCGCGCAGCGCCACGGGGAACTTGGTCGCGGTGAACGCGGTCATCGACATCTGGCTGCCGACCAGCAGGAACCCGCACACCGTAAGGCCGATCAGCGCGGCCGTGCCCGACGCGGTGACGAACATCCCGACGATGACCAGAGCCGCCCCCGCGGCGAGATAGCCGCCGCCGAGCAGCATCACCGGCCGCGCGCTGCGATCGATCGCGCGCGACAGCAGATAGCTGCCCGCAATCCCCCCCAGATTGATGCCGACCGTGCCCAGGATCGCGCTCGACAGCGGCAGCCCCGCGGTGGTGAGGATTATCGGCACCCAATTGACCAGCAGGTAGCTCAGCAGCAGGCTGAGGAACAGCGCCACCGCGAGCAGGCTGGTGGTCGCGGCGAGACGCGGGCCGAACAGCTCGGCCAGGCGGCCGGGCCGCGCGGTCACATCCGCCGGCAGCACCGGCTGCGCCGGAACCGCATGGCCGGGAGCGATCCGCGCCAGCAGCCGCGCGACCTGGTCCCGGGCGCGGGGTGGGGGCTGCTCGACGCCGACGGCCGGCCCAAGCCGGCCTGGCAGCACGTCCGCCGCGCCCTGGCG
>CAXUGZ010000187.1:0-2228 GCA_964250685.1 uncultured Sphingomonadaceae bacterium | reverse complement strand
GGTCGAGAGGTAGCGGATCGATTCGGGCAGCTGCCACATCAGCACCGGCACCAGCGCGAGCGGCAGGATCGCGCCCAGCAGAAACACCGCGCGCCAGCCGGCATGCGCGATGATCGGGCCGCTCACCAGTCCGCCCAGGATCGAGCCCGCCGGAAAGCCCCAGACGGTCACCGTCACGATCGTCGCGCGGCTGCGCTGCGGCGCATATTCGGAGGCCAGCGCCATCATGTTGGGGATCACGCCCCCCAGCCCGATCCCGCCGAGCGCACGGCATGCCACCAGCGCGCCGAAGCCGTGCGCGAATACCGCCAGCCCGCTGAACACGCCGAACAGCAAGGTCGCCGCGATCGTCAGCCGCGCGCGCCCGAAGCGGTCGGCAAGCGCGCCGAACAGGCTCGTGCCGAGCACCGAGCCGAGCAACGTGGCGCTGAAGATATAGCCGAAATCGAGCGGCTTCAGCCCCCATTCGCGCGCGATCGAGGGTGCCACGAACGCGATCGACTGGGTGTTGAACCCGTCGAAGATCGAAACGAGGATGCACAAGGCGAACACCGTGTGCTGCAGCCGGCTGATCGGCACGGCATCGATGATGTCGGAGATCGTCGCCGCGCCGCTCGCGCCGGGTGCCGTGGTGGTCGTGCGCGTCATACGATTCCTCCGCCGACCTGGATGATCTGCCGTGTCACCCAGCGGCTGTCCTCGCTCGCCAGGAAGGCGATCGCCTCGGCGATGTCGTCGGGCATGCCGAACCGGCCGAGCGGGGTGATCGAAACGACGTGCGCCTTGCGCGCGTCGCTGTTCTGCGCCTGCATCGCGGGCGTGTCGGTCGGTCCCGGCGCGATCACGTTGACCGTGATGTGGCGCTCGCCGAGCTCGGCGGCGAGCACCTGCGCGTAGAGCTCGGCCGCGCGCTTGGCGCCCGAATAGCTCGCCGATCCGGGATAGGAGCTGGCGACGGTGCTGCTCGACAGGATGACGATGCGGCCATGGTCCGCCACGCGCCGCGCCGCCTCCTGCATCACGAAGAACTGCGCGCGCGCGTTGAGCGCCATCACGCGATCATAGTCCTCCTCGCTGGTCTCGGCGATCGTCTTGATCACCGCGTCGCCGGCGGCGTTGCTCACCACCATGTCGAGCCCGCCGAGCAGCTCGACCGCGCGTGCGAACAGATCGTGGATCGCGACGGGATCGCGCACGTCGGCGATGACGTGGTGGGCCGCGCCGCCGTGCTGGCGGATCTGATCGACCACCGCGCGCGCCTCGTCCTCCTGCTCGGCATCGCGCGCGTTGACCATCACCGCCGCGCCGCGCGCCGCCAGCATGATCGCGGTCGCGCGGCCGATTCCCGCGGCCGCCCCGGTGATGAGCACCTTGCGGCCGGCCAGCGGCGGGTGGCCGGCTTTATCGCTCATCCGGGCAGCATCCTCCGCCACCCGCCCCGCACGGGGCTCCGCGCCGATCTCTCATCCCGTCCTCCCGCATCTTTGTTGCCATAGCGGGTAGCCGCTCGCCCCGCGCGCCCGCATCACAGCGCCGTGCGACACCGCGCCCGCCCGGCGGGATCGCCCGGGCCGACGCCGCGGCCGGCGTACCGCGATGCTGTGACCGGCGCGGGGCGCCTTGCGCGCGGCGGGGGGCAATGCCACGTATCGGGGCGGCCGGAAGCGTGCGCGACCGGCGGCGGAGATGTGCGTGACCGAAGACAGTCTGGTGGCGCTCGCGGGGCTCGATCGGCTGACCATCGCGATCGGCGAGGATCATTTCGGCGCGCAGCTGATCGCCACCGCGCGCGCGATCAGCGACGTCGATCACGTCATGGCGTTCGCCTTCGCGGTGCAGCAGCCCCCGCGGCTGGTGATCAGCGCCGGCCAGCTCGACGAGCAGCGCACGATCCGGACGTCCGCGCTCTATGCCGGGTCGCTTTATCTGCTCGATCCGAACTATGCGGAGATCCGGCGCGCGCACGATGGCGGAGACACGTGGTTCGATGCCACGATCGACGACGCCTGCGATCATTTCCGCGAGGCGTTCCTCGACGCCTGCGACATCGGCGACGTCGCGGCGCTGGCGAGCCGGCAAGCGGACGTGGTGTATTATCTGCTCTTTCTGCGCGGCGCCGGACGCGGTTTCTCGGCCGGCCAGCGCTGGATGCTGCGCCAGCTGGGCGCCGTGATCGCCGCGACGCTGCACAAGCATTATTCGTATATGCACGCGCTGAACGGCCGCAG
>CAXUGZ010000186.1:0-3805 GCA_964250685.1 uncultured Sphingomonadaceae bacterium | reverse complement strand
CCGCCGGATCGATCCCCACCACCGGGGCGAGCAGGGCGTAAGCCGCCTCCTGCACTCCGAGCGCGCCCGGGATGATGAACGCCGCGCTGCGGATCGCGAGCACCGCACCCTCGAGCGCGACCGCCTGCCACAGGCCGACATGGTTCCCCATCAACCGCAGCGCGAGCCACGCCCACAAGGCCGTAAGGGACCATGCGGCAAGGTTGAACAGGAACGATAGCGCGACGCGCCCCGGCCGCGCGTAGATGCGCGCCAGTTCCTCCTCCACTGCGCGTGCCAGCGCGCCCGCCTGCGGCAGCGCGCGCCGCGCGAGCAGCCCCGCGAGCCTGAGCATCGGGCGCTGGAGCAGGAAGAAGGCGAGCGTCAGGATCGCCACCGCCGCCGGGCCGGTCCACAGCACCGGCCGCAGCCGCGCTTCATCTTCGAGGCCGGTCATTCCAGAGGCGAACACCGTGACGGCGAACAATGTGAGGATCAGCTGACCCCCCATCTCGGTGGTGAGATCGACGATCGTCGCCGCATAGATCCGCACGTCGTCGAAGCCCCCGGCGATCGCGGTGCGCGCGCCGACCACCAGGCCGCCGATCTGGGAGAAGGGGAGCAGGTCGTTCGCCGCCTCGCGCGCCGCGCGCGCCCAGGCGAAGCGCCCGATGCGCCCTGGCGCTGCCCCGCGCACCGCCACCTGCCACGCCGCGCCGAGCGGCAAGAAGGTCGCGACCGAGAGCATGCAGAGCAGCGCGAAGCCGCCCGCGCCGGCATGGCCCACGCTCGCCAGCACGGCGTCCCAGCCCGCGCGGCCGATCGTCCACAGCCCCGCCGCCAGCCCCAGCGCCAGGGCGAGCAGCAGCGGCCAGCGCAGCCGCCCGGTCATGCCATCTTCACGCCGGGACCAGCGTGCGGGCGATGGCGCTCATGCCGGCTTTGCTTCGTGAAAGGCGGCGAAGCATCCGAGCCGGGCGTCGCGTGCGGCGACCGCGTCACGGACGCCACCGTAGGTCAGAGCGACAAGTTCCTCACGATAACGATAGCCGCTCGCCGAACCGCGATAGGTATCGGCGGTGGCGGGGTGGAGGTAGATTTCGGTGAGCCCCGGCGGCAGCCGCGCGACGATCCCGCGCAGCCTTGGGGGCGTCATCGCCCCGCTCCAGGCGAGGCCGAACACCTGATCGGGCACGAGCAGCCCCGCGCGCGCCAGTCGCGCCCTGGCGCGCCGCGCCCAGGGCTCGGCCACGCGATCGGCCAGGGTGCGGCGGAGCGGCTCGATCTGCGCCAGCAGCGCGCGCGGCTCGACCGGGGCGCGCGCGGCGCGCAGGCCGAAGCGGCGGCCGATCCGCATCACCAGATCGGCCACGGTGGGGTGAAGGTGGAAGTGCTTGTGTGCGTTGACGTGGTCGAGCGCGAGGCCGGTCGCGGCGAAGGCGGCGAACTGCGCCGCGATCTCCGCCTCGAGCTGGCGCCGCGCGCGGGGCGAGAAAAAGAAGCGCGCGCCCGCCAGCGCCATATTGGCGCGGAAGCGGCCCTCGCGGTCCACCAGATCGGGCAGCTGGTCGGGCGGAAGCATCGGGCGTCCGTCGACCAGCACGAGGTGGAGCCCGACGCCCAGCCGGGGCAGCCGTTTGGCGCGCGCCACCGCATCCGCCGCCGCCTCGCCCGCTACCATCAGGCTCGCGGCGGTGAGGATGCCGTGCGTGTACGCGTGCTCGACCGCCTCGTTGACTTCGGGCGCGGCGCCGAAATCGTCGGCGGTGACGATGAGGTTTCTCAATCCGATCCTCCCCGCGCGAAGCGGGGGGAGGGGGACCAGCCGCAGGCTGGTGGAGGGGCCGGCGGTGCAACCGCCGCTGGCGCGGCGGCCCCTCCACCACACTTCGTGTGGTCCCCCTCCCCGAGCAAAGCTCGGGGAGGAACTTCGATCACGCCGCTTCCTTGCGGTGGCGCAGGAAGCTGAAGAACTCGACGCCCTCGCGCAGGCGGCGCTTCATCATGTCGAAATCGCGCACCATCTCGCCCACGATCGCGCCGATCTTGCGCGGGCGGAAGTAGAAGCGCTTGTAGAATTCCTCGACCTTGTCGAAGATCACGCTGGCGGGGAGATGCGGGTAGGAGAGCTGCGCGATCTGCGTGCCGCCGTCGGTCAGCAGATGGTCGCTGCCGTCGAACCAGTCGTTTTCCACCGCCTGCTTGTAGAGGAAGGTGCCCGGATACGGCGCGGCGAGGCTGACCTGGATCGTGTGCGGATTGATCTCGATCGCGTAGCGGATCGTCTCCTCGATCGTCTCCTCGGTCTCGCCTGGCAGCCCCAGGATGAAGGTGCCGTGGATGACGATGCCCAGATCGTGGCAGTCCTTGGTGAACTGGCGCGCGACATCGACGCGCAGCCCCTTCTTGATGTTGTGCAGGATCTGCTGGTTGCCGCTTTCATAGCCGACGAGCAGCAGCCGGCAGCCGCTCGCCTTCATGATCTCGAGCGTCTTGCGCGGCACGTTCGCCTTGGCGTTGCACGACCAGGTGACGCCGAGCTTGCCGAGCTCCACCGCCAGCGCCTCGACGCGCGGCAGATTGTCGGTGAGGGTATCGTCGTCGAAGAAGATCTCCTTCACCTCGGGCATCTCGCGCTGGACGTACTTCACCTCCTCGATCACGTGGGGGATCGAGCGGGTGCGGTAATTGTGGCCCCCCACGGTCTGCGGCCACAGGCAGAAGGTGCAGCGGCTCTTGCAGCCGCGCCCGGTGTAGAAGCTGACATATGGATGCTTGAGATAGCCGCCGAAATATTTCTCGATGGTGAGATCGCGCTTGTAGATCGGCGAGACGAAGGGAAGCTCGTCCATGTTCTCGATCATCGGGCGATCGGGATTGTGGACGATCACGCCGAGCTCGTTGCGGTAGCTGATGCCCTTGACCGCGCCGAGCGGCAGGCCGTCGGCGATCTCCTTGCAGGTATAGTCGAACTCGTTGCGCGCGACCCAGTCAATCGCGTCGCTCGCGGCAAGCGCCTTCTCGCTCTCCACCGCCACCTTGGCGCCGATCATGCCGATCATGATGCCGGGCTTGCGCGCCTTGATCAGCTCGGCGGTCTGGACGTCCTGGCGGAACGACGGGGTCGAGGTGTGGAGCACCACCAGATCGCGATCGTCGACCTCGTGCTTGATGTCGTCCCAGCTCTGATCGTGCGCGGGCGCGTCGATCAGGCGCGAGCCCTCGACCATCGCCGCGGGCTGGGCGAGCCAGGTGGGATACCAGAACGACTTGATCTCGCGCTTCATCTGATAGCGCGCGCCGGCGCCGCCGTCATATCCGTCGAACGAGGGCGCCTGCAGGAAAAGGGTACGCATCATGGGTGGGTCGGCTCCGGGGCGGCCGTGATGCGGCCGTTTGATACCATTCTAAGGCTTGCGCCCCGCCAATCAACACGGCGGACGATGAAGCTTGTGACATACACCGCGAACGACAACAGGTCACGCGCCGGCAGCCAGGCGAGCGGCGCGGGGCTGCCGTCGGCAAGCCGCGCCATTGCGCGGGCGAGCGCCAGGCGCGCGGCCAGCGAGAGAAGGACGGCAGCCACCCCGGCGCCCGGGTGGAACGCGGTCGCCAGTAGCGCGAGCGGCAGGGGATGGGTCAGCAGCACGCCGAGATACCGTGCGCCGGTGACGGCCCGGACGGTGCCCGCCCAGCGCAGCTCGTGCCGCCACAGCGCGGCGAAGCTCGATTCGGTGCAGGCATGGGTAACGAGCAGCCCCGCCACGGGCTCGACCCGCAGCCCCCGCCGCCGCTACCAGGGTGACTGCACCACACCTACTTCGGC
>CAXUGZ010000185.1:0-3813 GCA_964250685.1 uncultured Sphingomonadaceae bacterium | reverse complement strand
GTGCCTGACGGCCTTGTGGGCGTGGCTCGCGCTGCGGTTGATGGGGAACCCTGTCGGCCTGTGGCAGGCGGTCGCGCTCGAGGGCGCGGTGCTCGCGATCCGCAGCGCGGCGTTCATCATCCCGGGCGCGCTCGGCGTGCAGGAGGCGGCTTACGCCCTGCTCGCCCCGGTGGTGGGGATCGATCCGGCGGACGCGCTGGCGCTCTCGCTGATCCGGCGCGCGCGCGACCTCATTCTGGGGGTGCCGACGCTGCTGGTGTGGCAGGCGCTGGAGTGGCGGGCGGCGCGGGGACGACCGGGCGACGACAGCGTTCCACCGCCCACGACTCCCCCTCTCCCAACCCTCTCCCCTGAAGGGGAGAGGGCTTAAGGCTTCAGCCAGCTCGCGATGCCGCTTACCACCGCCTTGGTTTCGGCCACGTCGCGCACGCGCACGGTGTCGAGCCCCATCGTCTTGGCGGGGTAATCGTTGCCGCCGGGGAAGATCGCATCGCCCAGGAACAGTATGTCGTCGTGCGCGATGCCCAAAGTCTCGGCCAGCCGGTTGAGCCCGTAGGCCTTGTCGACGCCCTTGCGCGTGATGTCGATCGAGGTCGATCCGCCCATGTTGATCGAGAGATCGGGCAGCATTCCTTGCAGCAGCGACTGGAGCTTCCGGCGCTTCGCATGATCGGGATCCCACTGGTCCTTGGCCTCGAGCGGCGCCTGCTGGCCGAGTGCCGAAAAGGTGATCTGGCTGCCGCGATCCTCGACCTGCTCGCCCCACACCTGCTCGTGCGCATACCCCGCCTGCGCGACCGCGGTCTTGAGCGCGTCGCGGATATGCTGGCTTTCCTCGGCGCTGAACAGCTCCGCATAGACGCGCGTCCAGCCCCCATCGGCGAAGCGGTAGAGCTTGGTGCCCGTGGTCGGCTGGATGATGAAGTTGGTCAGCCGGGCGCGGGGCGGCATGCGGCTGACCACCTGCTTTTCGAACTGCGGCCAGTCGCCCCCCGAGATGATCCCCACCATCGCCACGTCGAGCAGCCTGGCCAACAGCTCCGCGATTTCGTCGTCCAGCGGCTGCTTGCTGAGCGCGAGCGTGCCGTCGAGATCGAACGCGATCAGCTTCTTCACTTGGCGCCCCCCATCATCGGCAGCAGGATCGTGTCGATCGCGTGCGCCACCCCGTCCTCGTCGTTGCTCGTGCTGGTGTAGCGCGCCTTCGCCCTGACCTCTGGCGGAGCCTGCCCCATCGCGATGGCGAGCCCGGCGCGCGCGAACATCGGCAGGTCGTTGGGCATGTCGCCCAGCACCGCCACGTCCGCCAGATCGACCCCCATCGCCTTCGCGAGCGTGGCGATCCCGTCGCCCTTGTTCGCGCGCAGGTGGGTGACGTCGAGATAATAGGTCTGCGACCGGCCGATCGTCGCTCGGTCGCCGAACCGCGCCTGCGCCGTGGCGGTGAGCGCGCGCAGCATCGGCTCGTCGTCGCTTACCCAGGTGAGCTTGTCGGCCTGCGCGTAGAGCGGGGTCATGTCGGCGGTGTGGACCGGCTCCTGCGCCGACGCTATCCGCTCATGCGCGACGTGCACGCCTTCCATCACGCGCGCGTGCCAGCGCCCCTCCGCGAAGATCCACGGCACCGCGCCCGATCCTTCGGCCAGGTCGAACATGCCGCGCACCACCTCCTCGGGCACGACATGCCGCTCGGTCACGGTGCCGTCGACCTTGAACAACGTGCCCCCGTTGAAGGCGGCGAGCGGCTCGGTCAGCCCCAGCGGCCGGGCGAGCGGCATCAGCCCGGAGGGCGGGCGCGCGCTGATCAGCGTGAAGGGCAGGCCGGCCGCGCGCAGCCGGTGCACCGCCGCGATCGTGCCGTCGGTCAGCGCCTTGGCCTTGTTCACCAGCGTGCCGTCGACGTCGGAGATGACGAGGCGCAGGCTCATCCGCCGAGCGTGTGCCAGGCGCGTCCGTCGCGCGCGATCAGCGCGTCGGCGGCGGCGGGACCCGCGCTGCCGGGCGCATACTCCTCGAGGCTGCCCTCGCCCCGGCTCCAGGCGTCGAGGAACGGCTGCACCGCCGCCCAGCCGGCCTCGATCTGGTCGGCGCGCTGGAACAAGGTCTGGTCCCCCATGAACATGTCGTAGAGCAGGGTCTCGTAGCCCGTGCGCCCGCCGATCTTGAAGCGATCCTTGTACGCGAAGTCGAGGCTGACGCGCGCGGTCTCGATCGCAGGCCCGGGCTGCTTGACCTCGAAACACAGGCTGATGCCCTCGTCGGGCTGGAGCTGGAGTATTAATCGGTTGGGCGGCAGGTCCTTGGCGGGCTGCTCGCGGAACATCGCATAGGGGGTCGGCTTGAACTGGATCACGATCTCGGTGTCGCGCGCCGCCAGCGCCTTGCCGGTGCGCAGGTAGAAGGGCACGCCCACCCAGCGCCAGGTGTCGACGAACAGGCGCAATGCGACATAGGTTTCGGTGGTGCCGTCGGGCTTGACCTCGTCGGTCGCGGCATAGGCCGTGACCGCGCGGTCCCCGATCCTGCCGCCGGTATAGCGCCCGCGTGCTGCATCGTCGCGCGCCTCCTGCGCGTTCGCCGTACGGATGGCCCCGAGCAGTTTCGCCTTCTCGTTGCGGATTGCGTCAGCGCCGAAGTTGTTGGGCGGTTCCATGCCCACCATCGCGAGCAATTGCATCAGGTGGTTGGGCACCATGTCGCGCGTCGCGCCGGTCGCGTCGTAGAAGGCGCCGCGCGTGCCGACGTCGACCGTCTCGGCGGCGGTGATCTGCACGTGATCGATATGATCGCGGTTCCACACCGCCTCAAGCAGCGTGTTGGCGAAGCGCGCGACCATGATGTTCTGCACGGGCTCCTTGCCGAGGAAATGGTCGATGCGGTAGACTTGGTCCTCGCCGATGCGCGCGAGGATCTGCGCGTTGAGCGCCTGCGCCGAGGGCAGATCGTGGCCGAACGGCTTCTCGATCAGCACGCGGCGGAAGGCGTCGTCCGCCTGGCTTGTCAGCCCGGCATCGGCGAGCTTGTCGACGATTGGCCCGAAGAACTGCGGCGCGACCGCGAGGTAGAAGGCGGCATTGCCCGTCACCGTGCCCTTCAGCGTCGCGTAGATCTCGTCGCGCGTGAAATCGCCCGCGAGATAGGTGATCCGCCCGCGCAATTTTCGCCAGCATTCGCCCTCGGGCGCGAACTCGTCGAGCCCCGCGCGCAGCATCTCGTCGTCGCCCTCCCGCGAGCCGATGCCGATGATCGCGAAATCTTCGCCGATCAGCCCGTCGCCGCACAGATTGGCGATCGCCGGCGTGAGCAGCCGGCGCGTGAGATCGCCGGTCGCGCCGAAGATCACCAGAGTGGCGGGCGGGGCGGCCTCCATCATCTCCCCTCCCGCTCGCGGGAGGGGCAGGGGTGGGTCGCGAGCGTCAGCGAGCGTCCGACGTTGCTCCGAAGCGCCCCCGGGGGCATCGAGCCCCCGCCGCCGCTCACCCACCCCCAACCCCTCCCGCGAGCGGGAGGGGAGCGTCGATGGGAATTCACTGCGGCATCTCGGTATGCCCGCCGAAGCCGAAGCGCATCGCCGACAAGACCTTGTCGCCGAACACATGATCGACGCGGCTGCGATAGCGCGCGTAGAGCGCGGCGGTGAGCACGTTGGCGGGCACCGCCTCCTCCATCGCCGCCTCGATCGTCCAATGGCCCTCGCCCGAATCGGCGACCTTGCCCGTGAACGCCTCGAGCATCTGATCCTTGGCGAGCGCGATCGCGGTCAGATCAAGCAGCCATGACGAGATCACGCTGCCGCGCCGCCACACCTCGGCG
>CAXUGZ010000184.1:0-3829 GCA_964250685.1 uncultured Sphingomonadaceae bacterium | reverse complement strand
GCGAACGCGCCGAACAGCACGCCGCCGATGATGACGTTGTGGAAATGCGCCACCAAGAACAGGCTGTCGTGCAGCACGAAATCGGCGGGCGGCACCGCGAGCAGCACCCCCGTCATCCCGCCGATCACGAAGGTGACGAGGAAGCCCAATGCCCACAGCATGGGCGTGGCGAAGCGCACGCGTCCGCCATACATCGTGAACAGCCAGTTGAAGACCTTCACCCCCGTGCCGACCGCGATGATCGAGGTGGCGATCCCGAACACCGCGTTCACGTCCGCGCCCGCGCCCATCGTGAAGAAATGGTGCAGCCATACGAGGAACGCGACCACGCAGATGAACAGCGTCGCCCCCACCATCGAGCGATAGCCGAACAGCGGCTTGGACGAGAAGGTCGAGAATATCTCGGAGAAGATGCCGAACGCGGGCAGGATCAGGATGTACACCTCCGGATGCCCCCACGCCCAGATGAGGTTGACGAACATCATCATGTTGCCGCCCGCCTCGTTGGTGAAGAAATGGAAGCCGAGATAGCGGTCGAGCGTCAGCATCGCGAGCGTCGCGGTGAGGATCGGGAAGGCAGCGACGATCAGCATGTTCGCGGCCAGGCTGGTCCAGCAGAACATCGGCATGCGCATGTACGACATGCCCGGCGCGCGCAGCTTGAGGATGGTGGTGACGAGGTTGATCCCCGTCATCAGCGTGCCCACCCCCGATATCTGCAGCGCCCACACGTAATAGTCGACGCCGACGCCGGGGGAGTAAGCGGTCTCGCTCAGCGGCGGATAGGGCAGCCAGCCGGTCCGCGCGAACTCGCCCACCAGCAGGCTGATGTTGACCAGCAGCGCCCCGCTCGCGGTCAGCCAGAAGCCGACCGAGTTGAGCGTCGGGAAGGCGACATCGCGCACGCCCAGCTGCAACGGGATCGCGAAGTTCATCAGCCCGATCATGAACGGCATCGCCACGAAGAAGATCATGATCGTGCCGTGCGCGGAGAAGACCTGGTTGTAATGCTCGGGCGGGAGGAAGCCGGGCGCCTGGAACGCCATCGCCTGCTGCGCGCGCATCATGATCGCGTCGGAAAAGCCGCGCAGCAGCATCACCAAAGCGAGCAGGATGTACATCACGCCGACGCGCTTGTGATCGACGCTGGTGATCCACTCGCGCCACAGATACGGCCAATAGCCGCGCGCCCACGCCCAGGCGAACACGCCGGTGATGCCGATCGCGACCACGAACGAGGCGATCAGCGGGATCGGCTGATCGAGCGGCAGCGCGGACCAGTCGAGCTTGCCCAGCATCTAGCGCGGCCTTCCCGGCGAGACGCCCGGCCCGCCGCGCCCCGTCTGGGGGCCCGCGGCGGGGGGGATCATCTGCGTGGCGATCGCGTGGAACAGCGCGGGCTGCACCGCGCGGTAGGTGTAGGGGGCGACCTCCTGGCTCTGCCGCGCGAGCGCGCGATAGGCGGGAAGGTCGAGCGCCGGCCCCGCCTGCCGCGTGGCGCGCGCCCATGCGGCGAAATCGGGCGCGGGCACCGCCTTCATCACGAAATGCATGCCGGCGAAGCCGTCGCCGCTGAACTGGGTCGACTGGCCGTAGAACAGCCCCGGCCGATCCGCCTGCAGCGTGAGCTGGGTGACCATCCCGTTCATCGTCGCGATCATGCTGCCGAGCTGGGGCACGAAGAAGCTGTTCATCACGCTCGCCGAGGTGAGCGCGAAATGCACCGGCACGCCCGCGGGCACCACCAGCTGGTTGACGCTGGCGACCCCCTGATCGGGGTAGATGAACAGCCACTTCCAGTCGAGCGCCACCACCTGCACCTCGAGCGGGGGCGTGCGCGAGGGCAGCGGCTTGTACGGGTCGAGCGCGTGCGTGCCGACCCAGATCAGCCCGCCGAGGAACAGGATGACGAGCACGGGGATCGACCACACGATCAGCTCGATCCGCCCCGAATAGGCCCAGTCCGGCCGGTAGCGTGCCTTGCCGTTCGACGCGCGATACCAGAAGGCGAAGCCGAAGGTGGCGAGGATCGTGGGGATCACGATCGCGAGCATGATCACCAGCGCATCGAGCAGGATCGTGCGCTCCGCCGCGCCGACCGGCCCCTGCGGATCGAGCACGCCGCCCGCGCAGCCGCCTAGCGCGAGCATCGCCAGCGGCACCGCCACGCGGAACGACGGCAGGGATCGTTCGATCGGCACGATATGATGCCTAGGCGCTCGCGACCGCCCCGTCACGCGCGGAACGGCGCGCCACGCGCGCTTATTCGGCTGCCACCTGATCGGGCGAGCGGCTGCCGGAGGCGGAGGGCGGCGACGCGCGCACCTCGGCGAACCAGGCGCAGGTGCGCGCGAGCCCCTCGTCCAGTCCGACGCGCGGCTGCCAGCCGAGCCAGTCCAGCGCGCGCGCGATATCGGGCTTGCGGCGGCGGGGATCGTCCTCGGGCAGCGGCTGATGGACGATGCCCGCGGCCGCGCCGGTCATCGCCACCACCATGTCGGCCAGTTCGCGCACGGTCACCTCGCACGGATTGCCGAGATTGACCGGCTGCATGCCGTCGATGTCGCTTTCCATCAGCCGGATCAGCCCGTCGACCATGTCCGACACGTAGCAGAAGCTGCGCGTCTGCGCGCCGTCGCCGTAGATCGTGATCGGCCGGCCCGACAGCGCCTGGCAGATCAGGTTGGAGACAACGCGCCCGTCATCGGGGTGCATCAGCGGCCCATAGGTGTTGAAGATGCGCGCCACGCGCACCTCCGCGCGCCCGAGCCGCGCGAAATCGAAGCTGAGCGTCTCGGCGGCGCGCTTGCCCTCGTCATAGCAGGCGCGCGGGCCCGTGCAGTTCACCGCGCCGCGATAATCCTCGCGCTGCGGGTGATGCTCGGGATCGCCATAGACCTCGCTGGTCGAGGCAAGCAGGAAGCGCGCGCCCGCCCGCTCGGCCAGCCGCAGCAGGTTGCGCGTGCCGAGCACGTTGGTAAGCATCGTATGCTCGGGGTCCGCCTGATAGCGCGGCGGCGAGGCGGCGCAGGCGAGGTTGTAGACGCGCGTGATCCGCGATGCCTGGTTGAGCAATGCGCGCGGCAGGGGCTCGGTCACGTCCGCCTCGATGAAGGCGAAGCGTGCATGCTCGCGCAGCAGCGCGAGGTTGGAGCGGCGCGCGGTCTGCAGGTTGTCGAGGCACAGCACCTCGTGCCCGCGCTGGAGCAAAGCGGTGCACAGATGCGAGCCGATGAAGCCCGCGCCGCCCGCGACCACTATCAGATCCGAACCGATGGTCATCGATGGCGCTCCCGTGCGCTGGTGGCGAGCCGGCCGCGCGTGCGCGCCGGGGCGGCCGCCGCCGTGACGATGTAACTCTCGAGCGCCGCGGCGCGGTGCCCCGCGGTGTGCGCGCCGAGCACGCGCGCGCGCGCCGCCGCGCCGATCCGCTCGCCGGCGGCATCGTCGAGCGCGGCGAGCACGTCGTCGGCCGATCGCACGAGCAGGATCTCGCGCCCCGGCACGAACAGGCTTTCCAGCCCCGGCCATTCGTCCGACACGATCGGCGTGCCGCATGCCGCGGCCTCGAACAGGCGCACCGAGGGCGACCATCCCGCCGCGATCATGTCGGCGCGCGTGACGTTGAGCGCGAAGCGCGACGCGGCGTAGAAGGCGGCATGGTCGGCGGGCGGGAGATGCTCGATCCGCTCGACATTGGCGGGCCACGCGATGTCGGCGGGATATTGCGGCCCCGCCACCGCGAAGCGCGCCCCGGGTCGCATCCGCGCGGGCTCGATCAGCAGCCGCTCGAGCGTCGGCTGGCGATCGGGGCTGTAGGTGCCGAGAT
>CAXUGZ010000183.1:0-3852 GCA_964250685.1 uncultured Sphingomonadaceae bacterium | reverse complement strand
GAGCGCATGGCGGCGGAGAAGGAGGCGTTCGGCTTCTATTTCTCCGCGCACCCGACCGACCGCTACCGCCATGTCGCGCGCGGCGAGGGCGCGCGCAGCTACGAGGAATTGTGCCAGATGGCGCCCGCGCCCGATCCCGGGCGTGACGAGCGCGGCCGCGCGCTGCCGCGCCCGACGTGCAGAATGGCGGCGCTGGTCGAGGAGGCGCGCTGGCGCACCTCGGCGCGCGGCAATCGCTACCTGCTCGCGGGCTGCTCGGACGCGTCGGGCCAGTTCGTCGCCAGCGTGTTCGACGATGGCGCCGCGGCTGAGATCGAGGCGGCAGCGCGCACCGGCGCATGCGTGCTGCTGACCGTGGAGCTCGACCGGCGCCCGGGCGAGGAGACGCCGCGCGTGACCGTGCGCGGCGCGCGGCCGCTCGATGGCCTCGCGGCCAGCACGCGGATGCGGATGGAGATCACGCTCGACGCGGAGAGCGCACTGCCGGGCCTTGCCGCGCTGCTCGGCGAGGTGGCGGGGGGGCGCGGCGAGGTCGTGCTGATCGTCGCCACCGCCGCCGGCACCGCGCACCTGCGGATCGGCCGCGCCTTCCGGCTCGACGGCGAGCTCGCCGAGGCGATCGAGCGGCTGGCGGGGGTGACCGCGGTGCGGCTCGATCCGCTCGAGCCGCCCAGGCTGGCGCTGGTGAGCTGAGGCTGGACGCTCACAACAGCCGCAACTGATCGCCCTCGGGCGGGCGGAACAGATCGGTGCGGAGCACCATCCGCTCGCGGTTGAGGTCGAGCCTGCGGCAGGCGATGCGGAAGCGCGTGCGCATGAGCTCCGCCCACGGCCCCTGACCCTGCATGCGCGTGAAGAAGTTGGGATCGTTGTCCTTGCCGCCACGGATCGACCGGATCGTCGCCATCACCTTGGCTGCGCGATCGGGATGGTGCGCATCGAGCCAGGCGCGGAACAGGGGCGCCACCTCGTGCGGCAGGCGCACGGGCAGGAAGAAGGCGCCGCGCGCGCCCGCTTCCGCCGCCGCGCCGAGGATATGCTCCATCTCGTGATCGGTGATCTGCGGCACCACCGGAGCGATCGAGACGTGCGCGGGAACGCCCGCGTCGGTGAGCGCACGCACCGCCGCCAGTCGCTTGGCCGGGCGCGTCGCGCGCGGCTCGAGCGTGCGCGCGGTGGCGGGATCGATCGTCGGGATCGACAGCACCACCGCCGCGAGCCCCTTCGCGGCCATCGGCGCGATCAGATCGAGGTCGCGCAGCACGCGATCGGACTTGGTGGTGATGGTGAAGGGGTGGCGCGTCTCCGCCAGCACCTCGATGCACGCGCGCGTGATGCGCCACTCGGCCTCGATCGGCTGGTACGGATCGGTGTTGGTGCCGAACGCGATCGGCTTGGCGACGTAGCCGCGCGCCGAAAGCTCCGCGCGCAGCAGCTTGGGGGCATCGGGCTTGGCGAACAGGCGCGATTCGAAATCGAGCCCGGGCGACAGATCGTGGAAGGCATGCGTCGGCCGCGCGAAGCAATAGACGCAGCCATGCTCGCAACCGCGATAGGCGTTGATCGACCGGTCGAACGGCACGTCGGGCGACGCGTTGCGCGTCAGGATCGTCTTCGGCCGCTCGACCGTGACGGTGGTGCGCAGCGGCGGCGCGGCACCGTCGATCGTGGCGCGATCGTCGAGCCAGTCGCCATCCTCCTCGCGCGCCTTGAGGTTGAAGCGCTGCGGCGTGCGGTTGAGCGTCGCGCCGCGGCCGGGGCGGGGGGGAAGGGCGCGGGATTCCATTGACATTCGATGCGCGCTCGTGTAGAACATATCAAGAACTTTCGAGGCGGCGACATGCATCCCGGCATCGCAGGACTCATCGCAATGCTCGCAGCCTTGATGGCCTTCACCATCGGCGGGGCGACGCCGATTTTACCGCCCCTCCAGCCACCTGGCCGCCGCCTCGGGCGTCGCCTTGGTGCGATCGCGATCGACCATGTAGTTTGCCTGGCGCATTCGCTCGACCGGGATGCTGTTCACCAGCGGCTTCAGCGCGGCGAGGAAGCGCGCGTCGTGCGCGCGAGCGGGGGAGACGAGCAGCAGCGCGTCGTAATGCGGCACCGCCTGCCTGGGATCGGCCAGCACCACCAGATGTTCGGCGGCGATGCGCCCGTCCGAGGAGAAGGCCGAGATCACGTCCGCCTGTCCCGATGCCAGCGCACGATACATGAAGGTCGGGCTGTAGGCGCGCGTCGCGCGAAAATTAAGGTGGTAGGCGTCCCGGATCGCGCGCCATTCGGGGCGTTCGAGGAATTCGAGATCGGCGCCCAGGGTGAGGCGCGGCGCAGCGGCGGCAAGATCGGCGATCGAGGCGAGCCCCTGGCCGGGCCGCACCGCCAGCGCATAGGCGTTCTCGAAGCCGAGCGGGCCGACCAGCGCGGTATGCGGCCCCGCCGCCATCCAGGCCGCGATGCCCGCCAGCATCACGCGGGGCTGCGCCGGATCGGTCCGCCCCATCGGCCCCGTCCACACCGTGCCCGCATAATCGACATAGACGTCGATGTCGCCGCCGGCGAGCGCGCGGAACGCCACCGCCGATCCCAGCCCCTCGCGATACGCCACGCGATAACCGGCATGCTCCAGCCGGCTGCCGATCAGCCGGGCAAGGATATATTGCTCGGAGAAGTTCTTGGCGCCGACCGTGACCGTGCGCGCGTGCGGTTGCGCGAGCGGCAGCAGCGCGAGCAGCAGGCCGAGCGCGAGCAGCAATGCGGCGCCGATCGCGGGCGCCTTGCGTCGCCGCGCGATCGCGCGCTCGATCGTGCCGAGCAGCCCGTCGGCGGTGAGCGCGAGCAAGGCGGCGGCGAGGCAGCCGGCGAGCACCAGGCTCCAATTCTCGGTCTGCAGCCCGGCGAAGATCGGGTTGCCGAGGCTGGGATAGCCGACCGTGGTGGCGAGCGTCGCCGCGCCGATCGTCCAGACGCACGCGGTGCGGATGCCTGCCATCGCGACGGGGGCCGCCAGCGGCGCCTCGATCAGGCGCAGCCGCTGCCGCGCGGTCATGCCGATCCCGTCCGCCGCCTGGATCACCGCCGGATCGATCCCGCGCAGCCCCGCGACGACGTTGCGCAGGATCGGCAGCAACGCATAGAGCGCGAGCGCGAGCAAAGCCGGCAGGAAGCCCAATGCGGGGATGCCGCCCCCCACCAGCGCCGACAGCGCGAGCAGCAGCGGATAGAACAGCGCGAGCAACGCGAGGCCGGGGATCGTCTGCACCAGCCCGGCGAAGCCGAGCGCGACCGCCGCCAGCCGCGGCCGTCGCGCCGCCACGATCCCGAGCGGCAGCCCCACGATCAGCGCGAGCGCGAGCGCCGCCGCCGCGAGCAGCACATGGCTCGCGATCAGGGGCGGCAATTGCGCCAGCGCGTCGCTCATCGCTCGAGCTCCGCCAGCCGTTGCGCTTGGCCGCGCGCGACCCCGATCAGCGCGTCCGCTTCGGGCCCGGTGCGGCCCGCGAGCATCTCGCGCGGCGTCGCGTCGGCGACGATGCGGCCGCGCGCCATCACCAGCACGCGATCGGCCAGCAGCAGCGCCTCGGTCATGTCGTGCGTGACGAGGATGGTGGTGAGTTGCAGCGTGTCGTGCAGCGCGCGGCAGGTGCGGCCGAGCTGGTCGCGCGTCACCGGATCGAGCGCGCCGAACGGCTCGTCCATCAGCAGGAAGCGCGCCTCCCCGGCAAGCGCGCGCGCGATGCCGACCCGCTGCTGCTCGCCGCCCGAGAGCATCGCCGGGAGCCGCGCGGCATAATGTTTGGGCAGCCCGACGCGCTCCAGCGCCGCCGCGATGTCGATCGGCGGCCGGCGCAT
>CAXUGZ010000182.1:0-3854 GCA_964250685.1 uncultured Sphingomonadaceae bacterium | reverse complement strand
GGGAGCCCGCCGAGCATCACGCTCGCGCCCGTGAACCAGGTCAGCCCCTCGTAATTCGCGGCGCAGACCGCCGGGCCCCAGACGCCGCTCTGCTTGAGCCGCAGCGGCGGCGCGCTGTACGCCCAGGCGGAGGCAAGCCCGACCAGCGTCGCCCCCAGCACCCACGGTCCCGTCGCGGCCGCCACCGTCACCGCGAGCGCGGTGCCGAAGAGCGCGATCCACAGGCCCCAGCGGCCCGCGACGCGGCCCGAGGGAATCGGCCGCGCCGGCTCGTTGATCGCATCGACGAAGCGATCGAACCAGTCGTTGACCGCCTGGCTCGTGCCGCACACCAGCGGCCCGGCCAGCGCGATCCCGGCAAGGAGGAACGGCACGCGCGTGTGGATCGGCACGCCCGACGAGATCACCCCGCACAGCAGCGCCCACATCGGCGGAAACCACGTGATCGGCTTCAACAGCTCGATCACATCGCGCGCGGCGGGCGGCGAGATCGATCGGGCGCGGACCGTGGTGGACATTGCGCAAGGCTATGCCCGACACGGCACAGCGTCAACTCAATTAGACACTAATTGCTGTCATCCACCAGATTGCCGAGACCGTGGCGGTGCAGCTTGGAGTAGAGCCCCTGCCGGCTCAGTCCGAGGATCTCGGCCGCCGACGCGCGGTTGTCCGACGTGTGCGTCAGCGCCGCCTCGATGCACAGCCGCTCGATCAGGTCGCTCGACTCGCGCACGATCTCGCGCAGCGACATGCGGCCGACCAGGTTGGTGAGCTGCTCGACCGAGCGCGGCAGATCGCGGTCGGCGGGCAGCAGGTCGCGCAGACGGCGCGCGACGCTGCGGATCACAAAGCCGATATGCTGCGCGCCGTCGCTGTCGATCATCACGGCGGACATCTCCACCTCTTCCTGCGCGCCGAGCGCACCGTGGACAACGGTCGCGACGTTGCGTACCGCGCCCGTCTTGCGCAGCTCGGCGACGACCAGCTCCAGGTCAACGCCCGGCCGCCCCAGCCAGCGATCGAGCGGCGCGCCCGCCAGCGCATCGGGAGACGCTTCCTGCGCCAGCCCGACGAACGCGGCGTTGGCGGTCACGATCCGCGAGGCGCCGTCGGTCAGCACGAACGCGTCCGGCATCCGCTCGATTGCGTCACGCAGCATGCGGCCCTTGCTCGCGCCGGCCATGTGGCCGCCGGCTCCCACGCCCAACCGCAACAGCAGGAAGGTCGCGCGTTCGTGGCGGAACGGCGTCGCCGCGATCTCGGCGCCAAGGCCGTTCGGCAGCACCAGCGTCCCGTTCGCTCCGCCCCCGGCCGCCGCCGCGCCGAGCAGGGCGATCAGGTCGTCGCGCGCGTCCTGCTCGACGATCGCGGTCACGGACTGGCGCAGCAGCGTGCCCTCGGCGACCGCGAGCAGGCGGTGCGCGGCGGGATTGGCTTCGGTGATCCGCCGCGTCGCCGCATCGACGATCACGATCGCCTCGTCCGACACGTCGAACATCAGGCGATAGCGCGATTCGGCGTGGCGCAGCTTCAGATAGTCGCGTTCCAGCGCCTGCTGCGTCTGCAACAGGCGCTGCTGGGTGGCGGCGGTCGCCCTCAGGTCGCGCCCGATCGCGAGCAGATGATCGCCCGCAGCGACGCAGGCGTAGCGGATCGGGACCTCGCCATTGGGGGTCGGGTGGTTCACCTGGCGCCAGCGCGGTGCGACGCCGCGGGCCGCCTCGGCCAGCAGCTCGGCGATCTTCGGCTTGCTCTCGATCGTCACGAGATCGCCGAGCCTGTGGCCGCGCCAGCCCTGCGCGCCATCCGCCGTGAGATCGGCCGCGCCTAGGGTGAGATCGATGATGGTGCCGTCATGCGCGAGGCGGAGCGACAGGTCGCAGGCCAGGAACAGGAGCGCCGCCTCTGCGTCGCGCGTCGACGATCCTGGGCGGACGAGCGCATCCCCCACGGCCGCTCCCGGCGAGACTGCGATCGGGTCATCCTTGGCCACGCCGCAGCTGCTCCCTGTACTCAAAATCACGCGGCGATGGCTTGGTCCGCCATCGCATCGACGAGTGCTTCGGCCACGACCAACGCCTGCAGCGCATCCGGCGCGGTGCCGCAGGCGCCGACGCTCTCCGCCAGCGCCGGATCATCGGCGAACAGGCGGCCGCCGACCATCACCCGCACACGAGGATTGCGCGATACGCTTCTTATGGAGAGGATGGCTGACGTCAGCCGCGCGCTATGACAATCGCAGCTGACCGTCAATCCGACGAGATCATAGTGGTGCCGCCCGACCTCGGCGAGCAATTCGGCCATGTCCGCGCCGGGCGCGGTCTCCACGTCCCATCCGTGATGATGGAACACCTCGCCGATCATCGCCGCGCCGAAATCGTGCCGGTCGCCCGGCAGCGCCACGAACAGCGCGCGGCGGGGCCGGTTGCCGCCGACGATGTCGAACGGCGGGGCGAAGCGGGTGGACAGTTCGCGCACCACTTCCTGCAGGCGCCACAACCCCATCGTCACCTCGACGAAGTCGCAGCGATCTTCGTCCCACAGCGTGCCCAGCCGACGCGCGGTGGGCGCGAGCAACTCGACCATGATCGCATCGATGCCCAGCCCGCGCGCGATGAAGCGCTCTACCTGCGCGAGCACGTCGCCCGCGTCGGACGCCAGCGTCAGCGACACGAGCGCATCGACGTCGTCCAGCCCGACGCGCGCCACGGCAGCGAATGGCGGGGAGACCGTCGCCACCCCATGCGCCAGCATCAGCCGGGGGATGATCTGACCTTCGATCAAAGATGCGAGCGATCTGTCCGCGACCGCGCGCGGAGGGGTGAAGGCGTCGTCGAGCCCCTGCTGCGGAGGTGTCGGCCTGGTTAAGGCCGCCCCGGCGTGCCAGCGAGTCGCTTCGGCGGAAGACGCCATGCCCGGCTCTCCTAACGCCAGCCTCACATCGGCCCATACCGTCGTGAATGCACCGACGTTTCGGCCACACCACCCCGCTGGCGACTCGCACGATATGCCCCGCTTTTTTAAATCGCAAACGATAAAGCGGGCCGCAGTGTAAATTAATTTTTACGTCAATTTGCGTTGACACTGCGCTTTCGGTTGGCTTAGCCTTGCTGTCGAGAGGAAGGGCCGGGCAGCGTGAAGCGACCGCAAGATCCAGGCGAACGGGGCCTGCCGCAGGGCGCGCTCTACACGCCCGCCGAGCGCCTCCGCCGCGACGCTTCCCCGTGGACGATGGTGCAGGGCGTGCTCGCGCCGATCCAGTTCTTCATCTTCCTCGCCAGCCTGGCGCTCGTCCTGCGCTTCCTGCTCACGGGCAGCGGCGAGACGGCGGCGACCTGGTCGGTCGTCGCCAAGACGCTCGCGCTCTACGCGATCATGATCACCGGCTCGATCTGGGAGAAGGAAGTGTTCGGCCGCTGGCTGTTCGCACGGTCCTTCTGGTGGGAAGACCTGTTCTCGATGCTCGTGCTGGCGCTGCACAGCCTCTATCTGGTCGCGCTGGCGCTGGACGTGGGCTCACCGCGCGATCGCATGCTGCTCGCGCTCGCCGCCTATGCGAGCTACATCATCAACGCGACGCAGTTCCTGCTCAAGCTGCGCGCGGCGCGGCTCCAGGCGGCGCCTGCGCTGGTGGCGGCATGACCGCGCCGCTGACCGCCGCCGGCTGCGCCGACATGCCGGTGCTGCGCGAGCGGGGGCAGCGCGAGGTGTTCTGCGGGCTGACCGGCATCGTCTGGCTGCACCGCAAGGTCCAGGACGCCTTCTTCCTCGTCGTCGGCAGCCGCACCTGCGCGCATTTGCTGCAGTCCGCCGCCGGGGTGATGGTGTTCGCCGAGCCGCGCTTCGCCACCGCG
>CAXUGZ010000181.1:0-3870 GCA_964250685.1 uncultured Sphingomonadaceae bacterium | reverse complement strand
CGCGTCGCGACGCGGGCGAGGAAGGCGCTGTCGAAGGGGTAGATGTCGGCCGTCATGCCGTCGGTCGAGGTCACCGCGCGCAGCGCGCATACCGATGCGTAGGTGCGGCCGTCGCCCATCACGCCCACGGTGCGCACCGGCAGCAGCACCGCGAACGCCTGCCAGATCGCGTCGTACAGCCCCGCGCTGCGGATCTCGTCGAGGTAGATCGCGTCCGCCTTGCGCAGCACCTCGCAGCGCTCCTTGGTGACCTCGCCGGGGATGCGGATCGCGAGGCCGGGCCCCGGAAAGGGGTGGCGGCCGACGAACGCGGGGGGCAGGCCGAGCTCGCGCCCGAGCACGCGCACCTCGTCCTTGAACAGCTCGCGCAGCGGCTCGACCAGCTTCATCCGCATCGCCGCCGGGAGCCCGCCCACATTGTGATGGCTCTTGATCGTCACCGATGGGCCGCCGGTGAAGCTCACGCTCTCGATCACGTCGGGGTAGAGCGTGCCCTGGCCGAGGAAGTCGGCGCCCCCGAGTTTCGCCGCCTCCGCCTCGAACACCTCGATGAAGGTGCGGCCGATCAGCTTGCGCTTGGCCTCGGGATCGGTGAGCCCCGCGAGGCCGCCGAGGAAGGCCGCCGACGCGTCGACATGGACGAGCGGGATGCCGTAATGCTCGCGGAACAGGCGCACCACCTCCGCCGCCTCCCCCTGGCGCATCAGCCCGTGATCGACGAACACGCAGGTGAGCTGGTCGCCGATCGCCTCGTGGATCAGCACCGCCGCGACCGCCGAATCGACCCCGCCCGAGAGCCCGCAGATCACGCGGGCCCCGTCGTCTCCGGCACCCACCTGCGCGCGGATGTCGGCGATCTTGGCGCCGCGGAACTCGGCCATCGTCCAGTCGCCCGCGAGCCCGCAGACGTGGCGCGCGAAATTGGCGATCAGCCGGGCGCCGTCGGGGGTATGCGCCACCTCCGGGTGGAACTGCACGCCGTAGAAGCGCCGCGCCTCGTCCGCCGTGATCGCATAGGGCGCGCCCTGCGACACCGCCACGGGAGCGAAGCCGGGCGGCAGCGCATCGACCTTGTCGCCGTGGCTCATCCACACCTGGTGGCGCTCGCCCACCTCCCACAGCCCCTCGAACAGGCGCGAACCCTGCGTGACCTCGACCGTCGCGCGGCCGAACTCGCCGCCGTCGCCCGAAACGATCACGTTGCCGCCGAGCTGCGCGCACATCGTCTGCTGGCCGTAACAGATGCCGAGGATCGGCACCCCCGCATCGAAGAAGCGCTGCGGCGCGCGCGGGCTGGTCTCCTCGGTGACCGAGGCGGGGCCGCCCGACAGGATGATGCCCTTGGGCGCCAGCCGATCGAACGCGGCGTCGGCGGCGGTGAACGGCGCGATCTCGCTATATACCCCCGCCTCGCGCACGCGGCGCGCGATCAGCTGGGTCACCTGGCTGCCGAAATCGACGATCAGGATGGAATCGGTGGGCGCGACGCTCATCGCCAGCCGATAGGAATGCGCCGGCGTGCTGTCCACCGACGATCGTTGATGTCGCGTCCGCGCGTTGCGGCGCTCGATCGCGTCAGGCGGCTGCCGCCTCGTCTGCCTCGACCGGTCCCGAATCCTGGCCGCGCGCGCTCTCGTCGCGATCGACGAACTCGATCACCGCCATCGCCGCCGCGTCCGACGCGCGGATGCCCGCGCGCAGCACGCGCGTATAGCCGCCGCTGCGCGCCGCGTAGCGCGGGGCGAGCACGTCGAACAGCTTGCGCAGCTGCGCCTCGTCGAGCAGGCGCGCATGCGCCAGCCGGCGATTGGAAAGCCCGCCCTTCTTGGCGAGCGTCACCAGCTTCTCGACATAGGGGCGAAGCTCCTTCGCCTTGGCGAGCGTGGTGACGATCTGCTCGTGCTTGATCAGCGCGGCCGACTGGTTGCGGAACAAGGCGGCGCGGTGGCTCGAGGTGCGCTGGAGCTTACGTCCGCCGACACGATGGCGCATGGGTGTGTTCCTTCGTTCGTCCGCGAGCCGTGCAAGGTACTCGCGGCCGGGCGGTGATGCGGGCCACCGCCCAAAGCCCGTTGCTGTCCACCTCTCCCCTGAAGGGAGAGGGCTTACGCGTCAGAATTCCTGTTCGAGCTTCTTGGCCAGTTCCTCGATGTTCTCGGGCGGCCAGCCGGGGATTTCCATGCCCAGCCGCAGCCCCATCGATGAGAGCACTTCCTTGATCTCGTTCAGCGACTTGCGCCCGAAATTGGGGGTGCGCAGCATCTCCGCCTCGGTCTTCTGCACGAGATCGCCGATATAGATGATGTTGTCGTTCTTGAGGCAGTTGGCCGAACGCACCGACAGTTCGAGCTCGTCGACCTTCTTGAGCAGGAAGCGGTTGAGCTGGTTCGAGTTCGCCTCGGGCTCCAGCCCGCCGACGGGCGCCATCGTGCTCGGCATCGCGGGCGCGGAGGCGGGCATGCCCTCGTCGAAATGCACGAACAGCTGGAGCTGGTCCTGCAGGATGCGCGCGGCATAGGCGATCGCGTCCTCGGGCGTGAGCGTGCCGTCGGTCTCGATCGTCAGCGTGAGCTTGTCGTAATCGAGCTCCTGCCCGACGCGCGTATTCTCCACCTTGTACGCCACCTGGCGCACGGGCGAGTAGAGCGCGTCGACCGGGATGACGCCGATCGGCGCGTCGGCCGGGCGGTTGGCGGCGGCGGCGACGTAACCTTTGCCCGCCTGCGCGGTGAGCTCCATGTTGAGCGTCGCGCCCTCGTCGAGGTGGCACAGCACGAGCTCGGGGTTCATCACCTCGATGTCGCCCGACGTGGCGATGTGCCCGGCGGTGACCTCGGCCGGTCCCGTGACCGCGAGCTGGAGGCGCTTGGCGCCCTCGCCCTGCATGCGCAGCGCGATCTGCTTCACGTTCAGCACCATGTCGGTCACGTCCTCGCGCACGCCGGCGAGGCTCGAGAATTCGTGCAGCACGTTCTCGATCCGGATCGACGTCACCGCCGCACCCTGCAGCGAGGACAGCAGCACGCGCCGGAGCGCGTTGCCGAGCGTGAGGCCGAAGCCGCGCTCGAGCGGCTCGGCGACGAAGGTCGCGCGGCGCTTGCCATCGCCGCCCGCCTTGCGATCGAGCGCGACGGGCTTCTTCAGTTCCTGCCAATTCTTGGCATTGATCGCCATGATGGTCCCCTCGGGGCTGGGTCCGCGGCGCGTCCGCTGCGGCCTGGTCAGAAAGTCGGCGGGGCTGGACGAAGCCCCGGAAAACAGCGCGATCAAACGCGGCGGCGCTTCGACGGGCGCACCCCATTGTGCGGGATCGAGGTCACGTCGCGGATCGAGGTGATGTGGAAGCCGACCGCCTGGAGCGCGCGCAACGCGCTCTCGCGGCCCGAGCCGGGTCCCTTGACCTCGACCTCGAGCGTGCGGACGCCGTGCTCGGCGGCCTTCTTGCCCGCATCCTCGGCGGCGACCTGCGCGGCATAAGGGGTGGACTTGCGCGAGCCCTTGAAGCCCATCATGCCGGCCGAAGACCAGGCGATCGCGTTGCCCTGCGCGTCGGTAATGGTGATCATCGTGTTGTTGAAGCTGGCGTTCACGTGCGCCACGCCCGAGGTGATGTTCTTGCGCTCGCGCCGCTTGATGCGCTGGGGTTCGCGTGCCATTTCTAACTTCCTGACCTAATCTGTTGCGCCACGCAGTCGCGCATTCGCGCGCCGGCGGAGTAAGCCGCGAAAACCGTCCCCCGGACGGTTCTCGTCTGGCTTACTTCTTCTTGCCCGCGATCGGCTTGGCCTTGCCCTTGCGGGTGCGCGCGTTGGTGTGCGTGCGCTGGCCGCGGACCGGCAGGCCACGACGATGACGCAGGCCGCGATAGCA
>CAXUGZ010000180.1:3475-3873 GCA_964250685.1 uncultured Sphingomonadaceae bacterium | reverse complement strand
GAACGGCTTCCACCACAAGCGCAGCTGCCAGCGCCCGTCCTCCGCCTGCTTGCCGAGCACGGTATAGAGCTGGCCGTCGAACGCGGTGCGGATCGCGCTTTCGCTCGTCTCGGTGGGGGGCGCCCAGAAGCCGCGCGCCTGCGGGTGGAGCAGGATCGCCGCGCCCGATCCGCGCCGCGCCTCCAGCGTCGCCGCCATCGCCTCCCAATTGGGGCCGAAGGTCGGCTCGACCCCGGCGAAGCGCACGCGATACGGCCCGTGCTTCCAGAACTTCCGCGCGTACAGCTCGAACGTGCCCGCCGCCGGCACGTCGACGTCATGGGAGATCACGGCGGTCCCGTCGTGGGTCACCCGCACGTCGAACTCGACGTAGTCGCAGCCCGACGCGATCGCGGCCT
>CAXUGZ010000180.1:0-3465 GCA_964250685.1 uncultured Sphingomonadaceae bacterium | reverse complement strand
GGCTCGACCCCGGCGAAGCGCACGCGATACGGGCCGACCGTCACCGTCTCGCCCACGTTGGCGGCGACCAGCCGCTCGACGGTGAACGCGCTCTCGCACGCCATGCCCGCAAGGCTGAGCGCGATGCCGAGATGCGCCGCGACCATGCCGTAGGTGTGGAGCGGCGTCCGCCTGAGGTTGCGGCCCCACAACGGCGCGACGCTGCCCACGCCCACCCCGATCGCGAGCGCGAGGCCGAGCAACGGCAGCATGCCGATCGAGGGCGCGGCGAGCTTCACCGCGACCAGCGCCGCCACCACCAGCGACGCCGCGGGCGCGACGCGGCGCAGCAGCGGGCCGAGATCCTCGCGCCGCCAGCGCATCAGCGGCCCCGCCGCCATGACCCCCACCAGGATCAACGCGAGCGGCCCCGCCGCCGCGTCGAAATAGGGCGGCCCGACCGAGAGCTTGGTGCCCGACACCGCCTCGACGATCAGCGGATAGAGCGTGCCCACCAGCACGATGCCGAGCACCGCCGACAGCAGCAGGTTGTTGACCACCAGCGCGCCCTCGCGGCTGACCGCGTCAAAGCGCGCGCCCTCGCGCACCGTGCCGATGCGCAGCGCGAACAGCACGAGCGCGCCGCCGATATAGATCAGCAGCAGCGCCAGCAGGAAGCTCCCCCGCCTGGGATCGACCGCGAAGGCGTGGACCGAGGTGAGGATGCCCGATCGCACGAGGAAGGTGCCGATCATGCTCATCGAGAAGGCGACCACCGCCAGCATCACCGTCCACGCGCGCAGCCCGTCGCGCGTCGCGAGCACGGTCACCGAATGGAGCAAGGCGGTCGCCGCCAGCCACGGCATCAGCGACGCATTCTCGACCGGGTCCCAGAACCACCAGCCGCCCCAGCCGAGCTCGTAATAGGCCCAGTAGCTTCCGGCGGTAATGCCGAGCGTCAGGAAGATCCACGCGCCCAGCACCCACGGCCGCATCGCGCGCGCGAACGCGGGCCCCACGTCGCGCGTCACCAGCGCGCCGATCGCGAACGAGAAGGCGACCGACAGCCCGACATAGCCGAGGTAGAGCGTGGGCGGATGGAAGGCGAGGCCCGGATCCTGGAGCAGCGGATTGAGCCCCTGCCCCTCCGCCGGCGCGGGATCGAGCCTGGCGAACGGGTTCGAAGCGAACAGCAGGAAGGCGTAGAAACCGAGCGCGATCGCCGCCTGCCCGCCCAATGCGGCGATCAGCGTGCGCTCCGCCAGCCGCCGCTCGAACACCGCCACCCCCGCGCCCGCGACCCCCAGGATCGTCACCCACATCAGCATCGAGCCTTCGTGGTTCCCCCACGCGCCGGCGAAGCGGTAGAGCAGAGGCTTCTCGCTGTGATCGTTCTCGGCGACGAGCAGCACCGACAGGTCGACGCGCACGAACAGCCAGATCAGCATCGCGAAAGCGAGCGCGGTCAGCACCGCCTGCGCCACCGCCACCGGGCGGACGAGAGTGCCGAGGCCCCGGGTGCCATCCGTTCGTGCTGAGCGAAGTCGAAGCACGTCAGCGCCACGCTCTTCGACTTCGCTCCGAGCGAATGGTGATCTGATGACGGCCGTCGCCAGCACGAGCTGCAACAGGCACAAGGCCGCCGCCAGCCACAAGGCGGCAAGCCCCGCCTCGGCGATCACTTCGCGAGGCTTTCGGACTTGTGCATCGCGCCCGCGACCTGCGGCGGCATGTAGCGCTCGTCATGCTTGGCGAGGATGGTGTCGGCGACGAACAGCCCGTCCGGCTGGAAGCGCCCGTCCGCCACGACGCCCGATCCCTCGCGGAACAGCGCGGGCACGATGCCCGAGAAGCGCACCGGCACGCTCGCCAGATTGTCGGTCACGACGAACGAGATCGTCACCCCGTCCGCCATCCGCCGCAGCGAGCCCTGCGTCACCATGCCCCCGAGCCGCACCGCCGTGCCGGGCGCGACATGGTCCTTGAGCGTGTCGCTCGGCGTGTAGAAATATGCCGCCTGGTCCTTGAGCGCCGACATCGCCAGCAGCGCCGCGCCGACGATCGCCGCGACCGCCAGCAACGCCAGCGTGAGCCTCTGGTTCTTCGCCTTCACCGCCGATCGAGCGCGTCGGCGCCGGCTTCCGCGCGGCGCAGCGCGATCACGCTCCAGCCGACCAGCCCGAGCGTGCCGCACAACGCGACCGCATAGGCCGCGATCACGAACGGCCAGGCGTCGAGCCCCGCGCTCATGCCGCCGCCATCCGCCGCAGCCGTGCCTCGGCCTTCGCCTCGGCCAGCATCGCGCGCATCCGCATCAGCACCACGCTCAGGAAGATCAGCGTAAACCCCAGCGTCGCGAACGGCAGCGGCCACAGCAGCGCGCCGTCGATGGTCGAGCTCGTCAGCCCGATGCTCTGCCCCTGGTGCAGCGTGCGCCACCACAGGACCGAATAGTGGATGATCGGCAGATTGACCGCGCCGACCAGCCCGAAGATCGCGGCGATGCGCTGCCCGCCCCCTTCGCGTCCGGCGGCATTGGCGAGCGCGATATAGGCCAGGTAGAGGAAGAACAGCACGAGCATCGAGGTCAGCCGCCCGTCCCATTGCCACCACGTGCCCCAGGTCGGCCGCCCCCAGATCGAGCCCGTCAGCAGGCAGATCGCCGCGAACACCGCGCCGGGCGCGGCGGTCGCGCGCGCCGCGACCGCGGCGAGCGGATGCCGCCAGACGAGCTGCGCGAAGCTCGCCGCCGCGATCCCGCCCCAGCCCGCCATGCCGAGCCAGGCGGAGGGCACGTGGATGTAGATGATCCGCACCGTCTCGCCCTGGAGGTAATCGGGCGGGGTCACGAACAGCCCGCCCGCCAGCCCGATCGCCACCAGCACGGCGCCGCTCCACCCCAGCCACGCGGTAAGCGGGCGCGCGAGGCGGACGAAGCGGGCGGGGTTGGCGAACCGGTGCATGGCGCGTGCCGACCCTAGCCACAGCCGAGCCGCGAGGAAAGAGCGATGGCGTGGATCAAGCGCGTGCCGACCGGCCGGAGCGTCGCCGCGCCGTGCTGCAATGCAGCGATGTGCCTCGCGGCTGGCGGACGACGACGTGCCTGCACAGCTGGAATCCGGGCGATTGCGTCCTGTGCATCCGCAGCTTCAAAGATCGATCGTTGAAAACAGCGCCGCTCGCACCACGTTGCGGTGCAGCAATGGAGTGATTATGATTTCCAACGACCAGAACTACACGACCGCTCTCGCGAGCTGGAGCCGACTTGCCGCCGCTGCCGCCGCCGTGGGCCTCACGTCCGTCGCGATGTGGGCGGTGATCGGATAACGCATCTCCCTGATGCGTCGCGGCCGACCACACCGCGCTGATAAACCCGACCCGGTTTAAGGCGATTGAGACGGCGTCGTCAGAAACGCCGCCAAGGGCTTGAAACGTGGGGCGATCGACGGGGATTGAACCCGCAACCTCCGGTACCACAAACCGGCG
>CAXUGZ010000179.1:0-3879 GCA_964250685.1 uncultured Sphingomonadaceae bacterium | reverse complement strand
GCTACAATGGCCCCGCAGGCCGCGCAACCGTGGCGCGCATGCCGCGCCAGCGCGCGGTCAGTCGTGCGTCGAGCCGCCGACTTCCTTCCCGTCCTCGTCATAGGTGATGTAGGACGGGCAGGGCTTGAGCACCTCGGCGCGCACCTCCTCCACCCCGCACAGGTTGGTGGGCGCGGGAGCGGGAGGCGCGGCGGCGAGGGCGGTCACGAGCAGGCCGATCATCATGGGCGTCACTCCGATAGGGTGACGCGAGACTAACAGCATTGTCAGGCGCTTGGAAAGGCCCGATTCCGCGCTGGCCATCGCCCATCCGATCGCGCAGTGTCCCACGCGAAGGAGAAGGCGGCATGACGCTCGGGAGGATGTTCGCGCTCGCGGCGGCGATGCTGCTCGGCGCGGCGTGCGCGGCGCAGGACAGCGCGCCGATCGATCCCCAGCGCCTGTCCGATACGGTGCGCGAGCTCGCCTCCGACGCGTATGAGGGCCGCGCGCCGGGCACGCGGGGCGAGGCGAAGACGATCGCCTATCTCGTCCAGCGCTTCACCGCGCTCGGCCTCGCCCCCGGCGGGGAGGATGGCACCTACCTCCAGACCGTGCCGCTGATCCGCACCAAAATCGGCACGCCCGCCACCGTCTCGGTGCAGACGAAGGGGGGGCTGGTCACGCTGGTGCAGGCGCGCGACATCTATTTCGGGACGACGCGGCCGGTCGATCGGGTGACGATCGCCGGCGCGCCGATGGTGTTCGTCGGCTATGGCGTGCGCGCGCCCGAAAAGAACTGGGACGATTTCAAGGGGGTCGACCTGCACGGCAAGGTCGCGATCTTCCTGGTCAACGATCCCGATTACGGCGCCAGCCCCGGCGATCCGGTCTATGGCCGCTTCGGCGGCAAGACGATGACCTATTATGGCCGCTGGACCTACAAATACGAGGAGGCGGCGCGGCAGGGCGCGCTCGCCGCGCTGATCGTGCACGAGGCCGCGGGCGCGGGCTATGGCTGGGCGACGGTGATCGCGCCCGGCGGCGAGAATTACGACGTCGTGCGGCCCAAGGGCGATGAGCGCGTGCTGCTCCAGGGCTGGCTCGACCGCGACGTCGCGCGCGGCCTGTTCGCCAAAGCGGGGCTCGATTTCGAGGCGCTGCGCGTCGCCGCGCGCAGCCCCGACTTCAAGCCGGTCGTGCTGGCGGGCGAGGCGCTGTCGGCCGACGCGCCGGTGACGCTGACGCGCGTGGCGAGCCACAACGTGCTCGCGCGCATTCCCGGCACGACCTATCCCGACGAGACGATCATGTTCGCGGCGCACTGGGACGCCTACGGCACCGGCGTGCCCGACGCGACCGGGCGGACCGTGCGCGCCGGCGCCGCCGACGACGCGATCGGGGTGGCGGGCGTGCTGGAGCTCGCGCGCGCGTTCAAGGCCGTGCCGCCGCCCGGGCGCAGCCTTGTGTTCGCCGCATGGACCGCCGAGGAGCGCGGGCTGCTCGGATCGGAAAGCTATGCCGCGCGCCCGCTCTATCCGCTCGCCACCACCGTCGCCAATTTGACGATGGACGTGCTCCAGACCGCCGGCCCGGCGCGCGACGTCGTGCTCGTCGGCAGCGGGCAGACCGATCTGGAGGATCGCCTCGCCGCCGCCGCCGCGCGCCAGGGCCGCACGATCACGCCCGAGGCGCTGGGCGAGCGCGGCCTCTATTACCGCGCGGACCATTTTTCGGTCGCGCGGCGCGGCGTGCCCTCGCTGCTGCTGATGGGGATGAGCGGCGGGCACGATCTCGTCGCCGGCGGCCGCGCGGCGGGCGATGCGTGGCTGACGGGCTACATGCAATGCTACCATCAGGCGTGCGACGTGTGGCACGCCGATTGGGACCTGCGCGGCGCGGCGCAGGATGTCGCATTGTATTACGAGGTCGGACGGGGGCTGGCGAACAGCCGCGACTGGCCCGGCTGGCGCCCGGGCTCCGAATTCACCCCGATCCGCGCCGCCACCGCCGCGTTGCGGCGGTGAGCGGGGTGACGCCGCGCGCATAGGCTTGTAGAGCGCGCGGATGAGCCTCGTCAGCCTCGCCGCCGCCGCCGCGGGCCATATCCGGTACGACGATCTCCACCTTTCGCCGGTTGCGTTCGATCTCGGCGCGTTCCAGATCCGCTGGTACTCGCTCGGCTACATCGCGGGCATCCTGCTCGGCTGGCAATATCTGCTCAAGCTGATCGCGCGGCCGGGCGCGCCGATGGCGCGGCGGCATGCCGACGATTTTGTGTTCTACGCGACGCTCGGCATCATCCTCGGCGGGCGGATCGGCTATGTGATCTTCTACGATCCGGGCATGCTGCGCACCCCGCTGCAGGTGCTGCGGCTGTGGGAGGGGGGCATGTCGTTCCATGGCGGCGCGCTCGGGGTGGTGGTCGCGATATGGTATCTTGCCTGGCGCAACCGCCTGTCGGCGCTGCGCATCGTCGATTATGTCGCGTGCTGCGGCGGCTTCGGCCTGTTCCTGGTGCGTCTCGCCAATTTCGCCAATGGCGAATTGTGGGGGCGCATCACCGACGTGCCGTGGGCGGTGGTGTTCCCCGCGCCCGACGCGGGCCCCTATCCGCGCCATCCCAGCCAGCTTTACGAGGCGGGGCTGGAGGGGCTGGTGCTGTTCGCAATCCTCTCGTTCCTATTCTGGCGCACCGACGCACGCTATAAGCCGGGACTGCTGCTCGGCGTGTTCCTGATCGGCTATGGCTGCGCGCGCTTCCTCGTCGAGTTCGTGCGCGAACCCGACGTACAGCTCGGCATCCTGCCCTGGGGGCTGTCGATGGGGCAGACGCTGAGCGCGCCGATGGTGCTGGCCGGCCTCTATTTCGTGCTCACGGCCGATCGCCGCCGCGTGCGCGTCGCGCCGATCGCGGGGCGTGACGACATCGCCTGACATCGCCGCGCGGCTCGCCGCCCTGATCGCGGCCGAGGGGCCGATCCCGCTCGAGCGCTTCATGGCCGAGGCCAACGCGCATTATTACGCGACGCGCGATCCGCTCGGGACGGCGGGCGACTTCACCACCGCGCCCGAGATCAGCCAGATGTTCGGCGAGCTTGCGGGGCTCGCGCTGGCAGACGCGTGGGACCGCGCGGGCCGCCCCGACGCCGCCTATGTCGAGCTGGGGCCGGGGCGCGGCACGCTCGCGGTGGACGCGTTGCGCGCGATGGCGGTCGCGGGGCTCGTGCCGCCGGTGCATCTGGTCGAGACGAGCCCCGTGCTGCGCGCGGCGCAGCGGGCGCGACTGCCGGGCGCGATCTGGCATGACGATGTGTCGACCTTGCCCGCCGACCGGCCGCTGCTGATCCTCGCCAACGAATTCTTCGACGCGCTCCCCGTGCGGCAGCTGGTGATGACGCCGGCCGGCTGGCGCGAGCGGATGGTGGCGCACGGGCCGGACGGCTTCGTGCCGGTGCCGGGCGACCGCCCCCGCGAGGCGCTGATCCCGCCGCACCTGCTCGCCGCCGATCCGGGGAGCATCGTCGAGGATTCCCCGGCGGCGCGCGCGATCGCCGCCGCGATCGCCGCGCGGATCGCCGCGCAGGGCGGCGTGCTCCTCGCCTTCGACTACGGGCATGACGGCACCCGCCATGGCGACACGCTGCAGGCGGTGCGCGCGCATGGCTATGCCGATCCGTTCGCGCGGCCCGGCGCGAGCGACCTGACCGCGCACGTCGACTTCGCCGCGCTGGGCCAAGCGGCGGCATCCGGCGGCTGCGACATGCTCGGCGCGATCGATCAGGGCCAGTGGCTGCTCGCGCTCGGCCTGCCCGCCCGCGCCGCCGCGCTCGCCCGCCGCGCGCCCGGTCGCGCGGACGAGATCGCCGCCGCCTACCGCCGCCTGACCGATCCCGAAGA
>CAXUGZ010000178.1:0-3889 GCA_964250685.1 uncultured Sphingomonadaceae bacterium | reverse complement strand
GTGGTGGTCTTGCCCGATCCGTTGACGCCGATGACGAGGATCACCTGCGGGCGCGGAAACGCCTCGATCGTGAGCGGCCGCGCGGCCGGGGCGAGGATCGCGGCGACCTCCTCGGCCACGATCGCGCGCAGCCGCGCCTCGGTGAGCCCGAGCGCGAACCGCTCGCCCGCCAGCCGCGCGCGCACGCGCGCGGCTGTAGCGGGGCCGAGATCGGAGGCGATCAGCGCCTCCTCGATCTGCTCGAGCGTGTCGTCGTCGAGCGCGGCCTTGCCGAACAGTCCCGACAGGTTCTCGCCGAGCTTGTCCGACGTGCGCCGGAACCCGCCGACCAGCCGCTCGTGCCACGCCGTGCTCACAGCGGCGTGCCCAAGAGCGTGTCGCCGTCGACCGCGGTGATGCGGACGGGGAGGATGGTGTTGGCGTACACTCCCTCTCCCCCCTGGGGAGAGGGAGAAGACAGGCGCACGCGCGCGAAATTCTCCGCGTGGCCGGTGGCGCCGTCGAGCTCGACCAGCACGTGGCGCACCGTCCCGATCTGCGCCGCCAGCCACGCCGCGCGGCGCTGCGCGCCGGTCTCGCGCAGGACGGCCGCGCGCGCGCGGATCGTCGCGCGGTCGAGCTGCGGCATCCGCGCCGCGGGCGTGCCCGCGCGCGGCGAATAGGGGAAGACATGCGCCAGCACGATGTCGCATTCGTCGATCAGCGCCGCCGTGTTGGCGAACATGGCGGCGTCCTCGGTCGGAAAGCCCGCGATCAGGTCGGCGCCGATCGCGAGGTCGGGGCGCAGTCGCTTCAGCCGCCCGACCAAAGCCACCGCCTGCCCGCGCGAATGGCGGCGCTTCATCCGCTTGAGGATCAGGTCGTCGCCCGCCTGGAGCGAGAGATGGAGGTGCGGCATCAGGCGGGGTTCGTGCGCGATCAGCTCGATCAGCCGTTCGTCCACCTCGCACGGATCGAGCGAGGACAGGCGCAGGCGCGGCAGATCGGGCACGTGGCGAAGGATGCGCTCGACCAGCCGGCTTAAATTGGGCGCCCCCGGCAGGTCGGCGCCATAGGCGGTGAGGTCGACGCCGGTGAGCACCACTTCGCGCGCGCCGCCCGCGACCGCCGCCTGCACGCGATTGATCACCCCGCCCGCCGGCAGCGAGCGGCTCGGCCCGCGCCCGTAGGGGATGATGCAGAAGGTGCAGCGGTGGTCGCAGCCATTCTGCACGGGCAGGAACGCACGCGCGTGTTGCCCTGCCGCCATTCCGGGAAAGGCCGGGGCCCAGCCTCCCCATGTCGGAACCGGCCTCGGGCCTTGGTCGGGATGGCGGTAACGGGATGCGTCGAGCTTCGCGGCGTTGGGCACGACCTCCGCCAGCCCGGCGAAGCTCTGCGGCTCCACCTCGGCCGCGCAGCCGGTGACGATGATGCGCGCCGCGGGCCGCTCGCGGCGCGCGCGGCGGATAGCCTTGCGCGCGCTCGCGACCGCCTCGGCGGTCACCGCGCAGCTGTTCACCACCACCAGGTTCGTCGTCCCCGCCAGCATCGCCTGGATCGCCGCGCTCTCGGCGAGGTTGAGCCGGCAGCCGTGCGTGACGAGCAGCGGCGCGCTCACAGCCCGTCGGCCTCGCCGGTGAAGACGTGCGTGGCGGGGCCGCTCATCAGGATCGAGCCGCCGGGCGCCCAGTCGATCTCGAGCGGGCCGCCGGGCAGCGCCACCGTCACGGGCCCGCGCGCGTGCCCGGCGCGGATCGCCGCGACCGCGGTGGCGCAGGCGCCCGTGCCGCACGCGCGCGTCAGCCCCGCGCCGCGCTCCCATACGCGCAGGCGGATCAGCCGCGGATCGACGACGGTCGCGACGTTGACGTTGACACGCTGCGGGAACAGCGGATCCTGCTCGATCAGCGGCCCCAGCCGCGCGAGATCGACCGCGTCGGCATCGTCGACGAAGAACACGACGTGCGGGTTGCCGATGTTGACCGCGATGGGGTCGCCCAGCTCCTCCCACGCGATCGGCAGCCGCGCGGTGTCCATCGCATAGGCGAGCGGGATCGCGTCCCACGCGAAGCGCGGCACCCCCATGTCGACGCTGGCATCGGCGTCGTTGGCGGCGAGCCTGAGCGTGCCGCCTTTGGTTTCGATCGTCGAGACGCCGCCGAGCAGCAAGGCGACGCAGCGCGAGGCGTTGCCGCACGCCTCGACCTCGCCCCCGTCCGCGTTCCAGATGCGCATGCGCGCGTCCGCGCCGCGCGAGGGCTCGATCAGGATGATCTGGTCGCAGCCGATGCCCTCGCGCCGGTCGGCGATCGCGCGCGCGCGTGCGGCATCGAGCGCGATCGGCGCGGCGCGCGCGTCGATCACCACGAAGTCGTTGCCGAGCCCGTGCATCTTGTGGAAGCGAAACGGCATAGGCGGCGATCTAGGGGCGCGGGGGCGCCAAGTCCATGCGGCGCCCGAATCTGTCCGCCCCGCGCGTCCCGCTCAACGCGAAACATATGCGGCGGCGCACCCACCTATATCGCTTCGAAATGCCGGGGGGTCTAAAGCAGCGCGCTCGGCACGTGCCGTGAGGGAATCATCATGCAGGACGTCATCTGGATAGCCGTAACGGCCGGGCTGCTGGCGGCGACGCTCGCTTATGTCCGCCTGTGCGATCTCGCGTGAGGGCCGCATCGTGACACTCGAACTCTGGCTCGCGGGCGCGACCGCGCTGGGCCTCCTCCTCTACCTCATCGCCGTGCTGCTGCGGCCCGAGCGATTCTGAGCGGACCGATATCATGACCTTCCAGGGCTGGCTCCTGATCCTCGTCTTCTTCGGCATCCTGATCGCGCTCACCAAGCCGATGGGGCAATGGCTGTTCGCGCTCTACGAAGGGCGGCGCACGCCGCTCCACGTGGTGCTCGGGCCGGTCGAGGCCGGCTTCTACCGCCTCTCGGGGATCGACCCGGACGCCGAGCAGAGCTGGCGGCGCTACGCGGTGCACGTGCTGGTGTTCAACGCGGTGCTCGCGCTGTTCACCTATGCGATCCTGCGGCTGCAGCTGTTCCTGCCGCTCAACACGCCCGCGATGGCGAACCTGACGCCCGACCAGTCGTTCAACGTGGGGGTGAGCTTCACCACCAACACCAACTGGCAATGGTATTCGGGCGAGGCGGCGCTCTCCAACCTCAGCCAGATGCTGGGGCTCGTCCTCCATAATTTCGCGAGCGCGGCGACGGGCATCGCGGTCGCCTTCGCCTCCTTCCGCGGCTTCGCGCGGCGTGAAGCCAGCACGCTCGGCAATTTCTGGGCGGACGCGACGCGCATCACGCTCTATCTGCTGCTGCCGATCTCGATCGTCTACGCGCTCTACCTGATCGCTTGCGGCGTGCCGCAGACGCTCACCCAGCAGGTCGTCGCGACCACGATGGAAGGCGCCAAGCAGACCATCGCGCTCGGGCCGGTCGCCAGCCAGGAGGCGATCAAGATGCTCGGCACCAATGGTGGCGGCTTCTTCAACGCCAATTCGGCGCATCCGTTCGAGAACCCCAGCGCGATGACCGACTTCGTCCAGATGCTGTCGCTGCTGGCGATCAGCGTCGGGCTGACCTGGACCTTCGGCAAGGCGGTCGGCAACACCCGCCAGGGCTGGGCGATCCTCGCGGCGATGCTCATCCTTGTCTTTGTCGGCACCGCGGTCTGCTACAGCCAGGAAGCGGCGGGCAATCCGATGTTCCACCAGCTGGGGATCCCCGGCGGCAACATGGAGGGCAAGGAGGTGCGCTTCGGCGTCGCCGCCTCCGCCTTGTTCGCCGACGTCACCACCGCCGCCTCGTGCGGCGCGGTCAACGCGATGCACGACAGCTTCACCGCGATCGGCGGCATGATCCCGCTGTTCAACATCCAGCTCGGCGAGATCCTCGT
>CAXUGZ010000177.1:589-3909 GCA_964250685.1 uncultured Sphingomonadaceae bacterium | reverse complement strand
TCTACCTGGTCGATTCGGGCGGCCAGTATCAGGACGGCACCACCGACGTGACGCGCACGATCATCGTCGGCACCCCCACGGCCGAGATGTGCGACCGCTTCACGCGCGTGCTCAAGGGGCATATCGCGCTCGCCACCGCGCTGTTTCCCGAGGGCATTCGCGGCTCGCAGCTCGACAGCTTCGCGCGCCAATACCTCTGGGCGGCGGGGCTGGATTACGCGCACGGCACGGGCCACGGCGTGGGCTCGTTCCTGTCGGTGCACGAGGGGCCGCAGCGGATCGCGCCGGTCGGTTCCAGCCAGGCGGGCGGCGACGAGCCGCTGCGCGCGGGCATGATCCTCTCCAACGAGCCCGGCTATTACAAGGCGGGCGCCTACGGCATCCGCATCGAGAACCTCGTGCTGGTCGAGCCGCGCGCGGTGGCGGGCGCGGACAAGCGCGTGCTGGGGTTCGAGACCCTGACCTTCGCGCCGATCGACCGGCGGCTGATCGAGCCGGCGCTGCTCGATCCGCGCGAGCGCGCGTGGCTCGACGCCTATCATGCGCGCGTGGCGGAGGTGGTGGGGCCGCAGCTGGAGGGCGACGCGGCCGCGTGGCTCAGCGCGCAGACGGCTCCTCTGGAGGGGTGACCGGCGCCGGCTCGGCCTGTTCGCGCGCCTGCGCCTTGCGGCGGCGCAGGTTCTGGCGAAGCGCCTGCGCCAGCCGCTCGCGCGTCGCGGGATCGTCCTTGCCCATCACACCGCCTCCAGCGCCCCGGGATTGACCTCGCCGCCACCCTTCTCCATAGCCCCGGCCTCCCCCGCAAGCGCGAATGCTGGTCGCGGGCTGCCGTAGCTCAGTGGTAGAGCGCATCCTTGGTAAGGCTGAGGTCAAGGGTTCGATCCCCTTCGGCAGCACCAGCATCCCCTGATTTAGCATAAAAGCTCTCCCCGTTGGGGGGCCAATTTGGTATCGATGACCTTTCACGCATACTCCGGAAGATCGCGGCCTTGCGGACGCGCCGGCGGCCGTAACAGCGACGTACTCCGCGCAGGCCTTTCCCGTCTTGCGCCGGCTACTCACACTTCGTTGCGCGCGATCCGCCCGGCGATCTGATCCGCCTGGCGGATCGCCAATGCGACGATCGTGAGCGTCGGATTTTCCGCGGTGCTCGTCGGGAAGACGCTGCCGTCCGAAACGAACAGATTGGGCACCTCGTGCGCGCGCCCGTAAGGATCGACCACGCCATCCGCCGGGTGCGCGCTCATCCGGCACGTTCCCATGTTGTGCGTGGCCGAGAGCGGCTGCCCGTGCCGCACCTCGTCCGCTCCGATCGCCCGATAGAGCTTCGCGGACTGCCGCCAGAAGTGCGCGCGCATCGTCGCGGATTGCGGATGCTCGTCGACGTGCACGCTGGCGACGGGCTGGCCGGCGGCATCCCGCGTCTTCGTGCTGAGCGTCACGCGATTGTCCAGGCGCGGCAATTCCTCGCCATTCATCAGCATGCCGGCGAGATGATCGTAGCGGGCGATGAACGCGGCATAATCGTGGCCCCAGCCCTGCGGATCGAGCAGCAGGGCGAGGCCCGCCGGCGCCACCGACGCCGCCTCCATCAGATACCCGCCGGCGAGGCCGCGGCCGGGATCGTGGCGCGCCTCGTCATAGACCACGCCCGGCGTGACGATCCCGCGATGCATGTTCACCGGCCGGGGGAAGGCGGCGAAGGTGAGCGCGGCGATGTGGCGCATGTAGTTGCGCCCGACCAACCCCGAGCCGTTGGCCAGCCCGTGCGGAAACATCGCGCTGTCCGACAGCAGCAGCAGCCGCGCGGTCTCGATCGAATTGCCCGCGACGCACACCAGCCGGGCCTTCTGCCGCCGCGTCACGCCGCCCGCGTCGCGATACACCACGCCCGAGGCGCGTCCGCGCGCATCATGGTCGATCCGCACCACCATGCATCCGGTACGCAGCTCGAGCTTGCCGGTCGCCTCCGCCTTCGGGATCTCCGAGGCGAGCGTCGACCATTTGGCCGATACCATGCAGCCCTGATTGCAGAAGCCGAGCTGCTGGCAGGACGAGCGATCGTCGCGCGGCGCGCTGTTGATCGCCAAGCGGCCGTTGCCGACCTTGCCGTAGCCGATCGCCTTCGCGCCCGCGACGAGCACCTTGTAGTGGTTGGTCGGCGGATGGGGGGCGATGCCATGCGTGCCGGTCACGCCCAGCTTGTCCTCCGCGCGCGCATAATAAGGCGCGAGCGCATCTATATCGATCGGCCAGTCGATCAGGCTGGCGCCCGCTATGTCGCCGTAGGTCGATCGAGCGCGAAGCTCGTGCGGCTGGGCGCGGAAACTAAGGCCGTTCCAGTGGAGCGTCGAGCCGCCGACCGCCTTGACCAGCCAGGCGGGACGGTCGGGAGCGAACCTGGCCGCCATCCAGCTCCCGGTCGCCTCGCGCGGATCGAGCCAGGAGAGCTGGCCGTAGGCGGCGATGTCGTCCTGGTGGAACTCGCTCGGGTCGATCCGCGCGCCTGCCTCGAGCAGCACGACCGGCAGGCCGCGCGCGCAGAGCTCGTGCGCGACGGTGCCCCCGCCCGCTCCCGAACCGACGATCACGATTGCTTCCTCGTCGAGCCTCGTCATGGCCGGTAATCCTCGCCGGGTGCAGGCAGCCAGGCGAGATCGTCGAAGCCGCGATACAGATAGCCGCCCTCGCCGATCGACGGACCCTGATAGCCGAAGCGGCGCGTCACGCGCAGATCGTCATAGAGACCCACCAGCGTGGCGAAGCGCAATGCCTGGATGCCGGGCTCGGCGAAGGCCGCGCGCAGCCGCGCGAGCCGCGCCGGCTCGGGCAGGGTCCGCCAGCGCCCAGTCTCGCCCGCGTCCAGCGCGGCGACCGCCGCCGCCAGCGCGTCATGCGGCGCGCCGCCGGCGCGCAGCATGGCGGCCACGATCGCGCGATAGACCGCGACGCCGAGGATGGGATGGGGGAACAGATCGAACGCCGCCTGGGTCAACGTCGGGGCGAGGTCTTCCGCCGGCTGCCCGCGATGCCACCGCGCCGCGCCCGCACCCGCGAGCGCGGTCGCGGCGGCCAGGCCGATGACGATTCCGCGTCGCCCCACGGGAAGTCCCACGGTCAAAATCGTCGCACCGGATCGCGCCCGTCCCACGCGGCCGACTCCTCGCGCATCCGCGCCAGCATGGCATCGATACCGGCGTCCGCGGCGATAAGCTCCGTCCGGCAGCCGATCGTCGCGCGCGTGTCGACGAAGGCCATGCGGACCGCGGGCGGAAACATCGCCGCGAACACCAGCTCGCCGCCGGCCTCCAGCAGCGCGG
>CAXUGZ010000177.1:0-579 GCA_964250685.1 uncultured Sphingomonadaceae bacterium | reverse complement strand
GGAGCTGGCCCGGTCGAGCTCGTCCGTTCGCCGCGCGACATGGTGAAAGCCCGGGCCGCCTGCGAACAGCGGCGGCGGCGTGCCGTGCACCTCAATCAGCTCGACGTTGAGATCGCCTGACTGGCCGAGCGCGATGCTAATGTCGGGCACGGGCTCCCCCCCGATCGACCATGGCTCCAGAAAGCTAAAATGATCGAAGCGGTAGAACGGCCCCGCGCCGCGACCCTCGATCCAGGCGCCGATCGCGCGATCGAGATCGGCGACGACGAACGCGATCTGATAGATCGGGCCGAACAGTGCGCTCATGCCGGCTCCCCGCAGGCGAGCGCGCTCTCGACCTCGGCCACGGTCACCAACCGGGCGAACAGCATCTCAAGCGTGACGAGCGCCGCCTGGTGCCGCGCGGCATCGAGCTCGCCCGTGGCGTCGCGGACGAGAAATGTCTCGATGTCGCGCTGGCTCGCGTCGCGCACGCTCGTCTCCACGCAGCAGCTCGTGGTGACGCCGCAGACGATCAGCCGCGTGATGCCGCGTTCCGCCAGCAAATCGTCCAGCCGCGTCCGGAAGAATGCACTCGGC
>CAXUGZ010000176.1:0-3910 GCA_964250685.1 uncultured Sphingomonadaceae bacterium | reverse complement strand
TGAACTCGAGCGCGTTGCCCGAGGGATCGCGGAAGAACATCGTCGCCTGCTCGCCGACCTGGCCGGCGAAGCGGACGTGCGGCGCGATACCGAAGCGCGTGCCCGCCGCCGCCAGCCGCGCGGCGAGCGCATGCCATTCGTCCCAGCCGAGCACCACCCCGAAATGCGGCACCGGCACGTCGTGCCCGTCGACCGGATTGGTCGTCTCCGCCGGCCGCGCCGCGGGATCGAGGTGCGCGACGAGCTGGTGGCCGTACAGATCGAAATCGATCCACGCGGGCGCGCTCCGCCCCTCGCCGCAGCCGAGCACGCCGCGATAGAAAGCGCGCGCGGCGGCGAGATCGTGGACGGGGAAGGCGAGGTGGAATGGCGGCATGGCGCCTCTTAGCATATTTCCGACCGGGCTGAGCCACCCATCCGTTCGTCCCGAGCGCAGTCGAGGGACGTGCCCCCACACGCAGCGCAGCCATGCCGCGCCGGGGATGACGCTGCGCCGGGGTGCCGCTAAGACTCGCGCCATGCCGCCGCTTCGCGCGACCCGTGCCTATCCGCTCGCCTGCCTGCTCGGTGCGCTCGCCGCGTGCGGGTTCGAGCCGCTTGGGCTGTGGCCGCTCGCGATCGGCTGCGTCGCGGGGTTGATCGCGCTGACGGCGCGCGCGGCCACGCTGCGTCGTGCGCTGGGGCTCGGCTGGTGGTTCGGGCTGGGCAATTTCTGCCTGGGGCTCAACTGGATCGCGACCGCGTTCACCTATCAGGCGGCGATGCCCGCGTGGCTCGGTTGGGTCGCGGTGGTGCTGCTGTCGCTGTACCTGGCGATCTATCCCGCGCTCGCGACGGGCGCGGCGTGGGGACTGGCGCGCCTCACGGGGGGCGGACGGAGCGCGCTGGCGCTGTTCCTCGCCGCCACCTGGATCGCGGGCGAGTGGTTGCGCGGCACGATGTTCACGGGCTTCCCGTGGAACCCGCTCGGCGTGATCTGGGCGCATGGCGGCACGCTGCCCTTGCTGTCGCGGCTGATCGGCACTTACGGCCTGTCGGGGCCGGCGGTGCTCGCGGGCGGCGCGCTCGTCGCGCTCGCCGCGCGCCCGGCGCGGATCGCGCTGGGCGGAGCGGCGGTGCTGGGGGTGCTCGTCGCCGCCTTGATGTGGCCGCGCGCCGCCGCGGCGCCCGCCTCTCCCACGGCCCCCCTGCTCCGCATCGTCCAGCCCAATATCGGCCAGGCGGACAAATGGAGCGCGCAGGCGGAGGCGCCCAATTTCGGCCGGCTCGCGGCGTTGAGCGGCCGTCCCGGGCCGCGCGCGCGCCTGATCCTGTGGCCCGAAGTGGCGGTGCCCGCTTTGCTGGAGCAGGACGCGCGCGCGCGCGCCGCGATCGCGCGGCTGCTCGGCCCGCGCGACCTGCTACTCACCGGCGCGGAGGCGGTGCACTATGCCCCCGACGGGACGATCGCCTCGGCGACCAACAGCCTGTTCGGGCTCGATTCCGCCGGCCGCCTGCTCGGCCGCTACGACAAATCGCACCTCGTGCCCTATGGCGAATATCTGCCGATGCGGCCGCTGCTGTCGCAGCTCGGCCTGTCGCGGCTCGCGCCGGGTGACATCGATTTCCGCGCCGGACCCGGTCCGCGCGCCATCGCGCTGCCGGGCGTGGGCAAGGTCGGGGTGCAGATCTGCTACGAGATCGTGTTCTCGGGCCATGTCGTCGACGCGCGCGACCGGCCGCTGTTCCTGTTCAACCCGTCGAACGACGCCTGGTTCGGCCGCTGGGGACCGCCGCAGCACCTCGCCCAGGCGCGGCTGCGCGCGATCGAGGAGGGGCTGCCGGTGGTGCGCGCCACCCCCACGGGCATCTCGGCGGTGATCGATCGCGACGGGCGCCTGCTCGCCCGGCTGCCGTGGCGCACGGCGGGCGCGATCGAGGCGCCTTTGCCGCCGACGGGACCGCCGACATTGTTCGCGCGCGCGGGCAACCTGCTCCCGCTTACGTTCGCGTTGCTGCTGGTGGCGGCCGGGTTTGCAAGCCGGCGGAGGGCACGCTAAGCGCGCGCGCACCTTGCCGTTCCTGGCCGCCTCATCGGGGGATCCGTCGACCCATGCGCAGCGATTATCTCTTCACGTCCGAATCGGTCTCCGAGGGCCATCCCGACAAGGTCGCCGACCAGATCTCGGACGCGGTGGTCGATCTGTTCCTGGCCAAGGACCCGGAGGCGCGCATCGCCTGTGAAACGCTCACCACCACCCAGCTCGTCGTGCTGGCGGGCGAGATCCGCTGCAAGGGCGTGTACGAGAACGGCGAATGGACCCCGGGGGCGAAAGAGGAGATCGAGGCCGCGGCGCGCGCCACGGTCAAGCGTATCGGCTACGAGCAGAGCGGATTCCACTGGGAGACGTTCGAGTTCTTCAACAACCTCCACGGCCAGTCGGCGCATATCGCGCAGGGCGTCGACGCGACCGGCAACAAGGACGAGGGCGCGGGCGACCAGGGCATCATGTTCGGCTTCGCGTGCGACGAGACGCCGGGGCTGATGCCCGCGACGCTGTATTACAGCCACAAGATCCTCGCGAAGATGGCCGACGACCGCCATTCGGGCGCCGCCCCCTTCCTCGAGCCCGACGCCAAGAGCCAGGTCACGCTGCGCTTCGCGGGCGGCAAGCCCGTCGCCGCGACCGCGATCGTCGTCTCGACCCAGCACGGCAAGGGCTATGACGAGGGCGAGAAGGAGGCCGAGCTGCGCGCCTATGTGAAGCGCGTGATCGCGGGCATCCTCCCCGCCGAGCTGCTCTCGGACGCGACCGAATACCACATCAACCCCACCGGCAGCTTCGAGATCGGCGGCCCGGACGGCGACGCGGGGCTGACCGGCCGCAAGATCATCGTCGACACCTATGGCGGCGCGAGCCCGCACGGCGGCGGCGCCTTTTCAGGCAAGGACCCGACCAAGGTCGACCGCTCGGCGGCGTACATCACGCGCTATCTCGCCAAGAACATCGTCGCCGCCGGGCTCGCGCGGCGCTGCACGATCCAGCTCGCCTACGCGATCGGCGTGTCGCACCCGCTGTCGCTCTATGTCGACACGCACGGCACCGGCACGGTCGACGATGCGGCGATCGAGGCGGCGATCATGAAGATCAAGGCGCTCGGCGGGCTCACCCCGCGCGGCATCCGCACCCATCTCGGCCTCAACAAGCCGATCTACCAGAAGACCGCCGCCTACGGCCATTTCGGCCGCGAGGCCGAAGGCGACTTCTTCCCGTGGGAGCGCACCGATCTGGTCGACGATCTGAAGGCGGCGCTGTAGGCGAACGGGGGTTCACGCCATGGCGGGCTCGGCCTTCGCGTGCGTGGGCGCCATCACCACCGGCCACTCGACCGACCAGAACGGCGACTGGAAGCCGAGCTCGGCGGCGCGCGCCGGATCGTCGACCAGGCGGAAGTCCGCGATCAGCGACTGCTTGACGCCGAACACCGCGTCCTCCGGCAGATAGACGCAATCGGGCACGAAGATGTGCGTGACCACCCGATCGAAGCCCGCGGCCTCGACGATGAAGTGGAGATGCGCGGCCCGGTTGGGATGCCGGCCGAGCGCGGCGAGCAGCTTGCCGACCGGGCCGTCGTCGGGGATCGGATAGTAACGCGGCTTGGCCGAGCGGAACCAGAAGCGCCCGTCGGCATCGCTGGTGAAGACGCCGCGCAGGTTGAACGGCGGCTGCACGCCCGGCTGCTGGACGTCGTAGAAGCCGTCCTCATTGGCCTGCCACACGTCGAGCGTCGCGCCGGCGATCGGGCGCCCCTCCTGATCGACGACGCGGCCCTCGACGAGCAGCTGTTCGCCCTTGCCGTCGAGCGAGATGTCGGCGCCGTTGGCGTAACGCGGCGCGTCGGCGACGTGGAACGGCCCGAGCACGGTGTT
>CAXUGZ010000175.1:0-3912 GCA_964250685.1 uncultured Sphingomonadaceae bacterium | reverse complement strand
GCATCCGCCCCGCGCCGGGCTATCCCGCCTGCCCCGATCACAGCGTCAAGCCGGCGCTGTTCGCCTTGCTCGACGCAGAGGCGGCGACGGGCATCACGCTCACCGAAAGCTTCGCGATGCTGCCGACCGCGGCGGTATCGGGCTTCTATTTCGGCCATCCCGACGCCGAATATTTCGGGGTTGCGCGGATCGGCCGCGACCAGCTCGATGATTATGCCGCGCGAGTGGGGGTCGATCTTTCGACCGCCGAACGCTGGCTGCGCCCGAATCTCGATTGACTTCGCCTTCCTCAGCACGGCAGTATCTGCACGTCGTCGGCGGGCAACCGCCGGGGACCACGCGGGAGAGCGTGGGCGGGCGACCGTCCACCGCCGAAGGAGCAACCGCCCCGGAATCTCTCAGGCTATCGGGACCGCGCGGACCTTGTACGACGCTCTGGAAAGCGGGCCCGGTTGCACCGGTGCCTCACCGAAGGGGTAACCCCGGACGCGCTCCGGGGGAAAACTCTCAGGTTTCCGTGACAGAGGGGGCGACGGATCATGCGGGCCATCCCGGTGCCGCGCATCCGTCGTCGGACATGTCGCGAAAGCCCGGATGAGCGCCGAACCCGAGCCCCATTTCGACCCCCTCCCGCTCGATGCGTGGCATCGCGGCCATGGCGCGCGGATGGTGCCGTTCGCCGGCTATGCGATGCCGATCCACTATGAGGGCATCATCGCCGAGCATCTGTGGACGCGCGGCCATGCCGGGCTGTTCGACGTCAGCCATATGGGCCAGCTGCTGCTGACCGGCGATGGGGTCGACCTGGCACTGGAGACGGTGCTGCCTGGCGATATCGTCGGGCTGAAGCCAAACCGCGCCCGCTATTCGCTGCTGCTGGCGGATGATGGCGGGATCATCGACGACCTGATGGTCACGCGCCTGCCCGTCCCTCCTCCGTTCTTCCCCAACAAGCAGTCCCCCCGTCCGTTCGTCCCGAGCGAAGTCGAGGGACGTGTCTCGACTTCGCTCGACACGAATGGGGGTGGGGGCGCCTTTTACATGGTGGTCAACGGCGCCACCAAGGAGGGCGACATCGCGCATCTGCGCGCGGCGCTGCCCGGCGTCGCGATCGACCATCGCACCGATTGGGCGCTGCTCGCCCTGCAGGGTCCGGAGGCGTCGGACGCGCTGGCGCGCGTGGCGCCCGGCGTCGAGACGCTCGCCTTCATGGAGGCGGGGGTGTTCCCGATCGCGGGCACGTCGGCCTGGATCAGCCGATCGGGCTATACCGGCGAGGACGGGTACGAGATCTCGCTTCCCGCCGACGCCGCGAGGCGCGTCGCCGACGCGCTGCTGGGCCAGCCCGAGGTCAGGCCGATCGGCCTCGGCGCGCGCGATTCGCTGAGGCTCGAGGCGGGGCTGCCGCTCTACGGCCACGATCTGGATACGAACACGAACCCAGCCGAGGCCGGCCTGGCGTTCGCGATACCGAAGCGCCGCCGCACCGAGGGCGGCTTTCCCGGCGCGGCGACGATCCTCAGCCACCTGGCGGAGGGACCCCCGGCGAAGCGCGTCGGCCTCGCGATCGACGGCCGGCTGCCCGCGCGCGAGGGCGCGACGATCCATGACGGCGGCGTTCAGGTGGGCGTGGTCACCTCGGGCGGGTTCGGCCCCAGCGTCGGCGCGCCGATCGCGATGGGCTACGTCGCCGCGCGCCATGCCGCGCCGGGCACCGCGCTGGAGATCGAGGTGCGCGGCAAGCGCCTCGCCGCCACCGTCGTGCCGATGCCGTTCGTCCCCCACCGCTACGTCCGCCAGGGAGCGCCCCGATGACCCTCTATTTCACCAGCGAGCATGAATGGATCTCGGTCGAGGGCGTCACCGCCACGATCGGCATCACCGATTACGCGCAGGCGCAGCTCGGCGACATCGTGTTCGTCGAGGTTCCTCCCTCAGGCACGATCGTCGCCAAGGGCAAGGAGGCCGCGGTGGTCGAAAGCGTCAAGGCCGCCTCCGACGTGTACGCGCCCGTCTCGGGTGAGGTGACCGAGGCGAACGCCGCGCTGGAGGCCGATCCGTCGCTGGTCAACACCGCGCCCGAGAGCGAGGGCTGGTTCTTCAGGCTCACCTTGTCCGACCCATCCGAGCTCGACGGGCTGATGGACGAGGCGGGATACAAGGCGTTCGTGGCGGGCCTCTGATGCGCTACCTCCCGCTCACCGACGCCGATCGGGGCGCGATGCTCGCCGCGATCGGGGCGCCCTCGATCGAGGCTTTGTTCGCCGACGTGCCCGCCGCCGCCAAGCGCGACGGGCTGATCGAGGGGCTGCCGCTGCACGCCTCCGAGCTGTCGGTCGAGCGCCAGCTCGGCGCGCTGGCGCGCGCCAACCTGGCGGCGGGGGACGCGCCCTTCTTCCTCGGCTGCGGCGCGTATCGCCACCATGTGCCCGCGAGCGTCGACCACCTCATCCAGCGCGGCGAGTTCCTCACCGCGTACACGCCCTACCAGCCCGAGATCGCGCAGGGCACGTTGCAAGTCTTGTTCGAATTCCAGACACAGGTCGCCCGGCTGTTCGGCTGCGACGTCGCCAATGCATCGATGTACGACGGCTCGACCGCGTGCTGGGAGGCGATCGCGATGGCGCGGCGGATTACGCGGCGCGGCAGGGCGATCCTCTCGGCCGGGCTCCACCCGCATTACGTCTCGGTCGCGCGCACGATGGCGCGCTTCACCGGCGACGTGCTCGACACCGCGCTCCCCCGCCTCACCGACGGCGCGCCGGGCGACGACATGGCGCGCCTGCTCGACGCGATTGACGGCGAGACGAGCTGCGTCGTGGTGCAGAACCCCAACATCCTCGGCCATGTCGCCGACCTGGCCGCGCTGGCGGAGCACTGCCATGCGAACGGCGCGCTGCTGGTGGCGGTGGTGACCGAGCCGGTCTCGCTCGGGCTGGTGCGTTCGCCGGGCGAGATGGGGGCGGACATCGTCGTCGGGGAGGGGCAGGCGATCGGCAACGCGCTCAACTACGGCGGCCCGTATCTCGGGCTGTTCGCGACGCGCGACAAATATGTGCGGCAGATGCCGGGGCGGCTGTGCGGGCAGACGGTCGATGCCGCGGGCAAGCGCGGCTTCGTGCTCACGCTCTCGACGCGCGAGCAGCATATCAGGCGCGAGAAAGCGACCTCGAATATCTGCACCAATTCGGGGCTGTGCGCGCTCGCCTTCACGATCCACCTCACGCTGCTGGGCGAGAAGGGGCTGCGCGGGCTCGCGGCGCTTAACCACGCCAAGGCGGCGGCCGCCGCCGCCACCCTGGCGCGGGTGCCGGGGGTCGAATTGGTCAACGGCGCCTTCTTCAACGAGTTCACGCTGCGCCTGCCGCGCAACGCGCGCGAGGTGACGCGCGCGCTCGCCGAGCGGCGCATCCTCGCCGGCGTGCCGCTCGGCCGGCTCTATCCCGAGGACGACGGCCGCGAAAACGGGCTGGTGGTGGCGGTGACCGAGACCACCACCGACGCGGACGTCGATGCGCTCGCCGCCGCGCTGGAGGAGATATCCGCATGAACCAGATCGGACGCGTCACCCGCCCCGAGGGCGCGCCGCCCGCCGCGGACACCGCCACCGGCAATCGCGCGCTGATGCTCGAGGAGCCCTTGATCTTCGAGATCGGGGCGCCCGTTCGCACCGGCGTGGACCTCGACGAATACCTCCCCGGAACGGGGAGGGGGACCACCGCCGCAGGCGGTGGTGGAGGGGTTGGCGACACAGACGCCGCTTACGCGGCGCCCCTCCACCATCCTGCGGATGGTCCCCCTCCCCGTTCCGGGGAGGTGCTTTCGGGCCTGCTCCGCACCGCCCCCATCGGACTCCCAGGCCTGTCCGAGCCCGAGGCGGTGCGGCATTATACGCGGCTCAGCCGCCAGAAT
>CAXUGZ010000174.1:0-3919 GCA_964250685.1 uncultured Sphingomonadaceae bacterium | reverse complement strand
CAGCTCGCCACCGCCGAAGAATATAAGAACCTCATCATCTCGTATCGGGGCGCGGCGCCGGTGCGGCTGTCCGATGTCGCGACGGTGGTTGATTCGTCCGAGAACACGCGGCTCGGCGCGTGGATGAACCGCACGCCCGCGATCGTGGTCGACGTTCAGCGCCAGCCGGGCGCGAACGTGATCGGCACGGTCGACGCGATCAAGCAGGCGCTCCCCACGCTCGAGGCGGCGCTCCCCGCCGACGTGCACGTGACCCTGCTCACCGATCGCACCACCGGCATCCGCGCCTCGGTCCACGACGTGCAGATCGAGCTGGTGTTCGCGGTGGTGCTGGTGACGCTGGCGATCTTCCTGTTCCTGGGCAGCCCGCAGGCGACGGTGATCGCCAGCCTGTCGGTGCCGCTGTCGATCGTCGGCAGCTTCGCGGCGATGCACCTGCTGGGGTTCAGCCTCAACAACCTGACGCTGATGGCGCTGACGATCGCGTCGGGCTTCGTCGTCGACGACGCGATCGTGGTGATCGAGAACATCGCGCGCCATGTCGAGCAGGGCCGCCGCCCGCTCCACGCGGCGTTGCGCGGCAGCCGCGAGATCGGCTTCACCATCATCAGCCTCACGGTCAGCCTGATCGCGGTGCTGATCCCGCTGCTGTTCATGGGCGACGTGGTCGGGCGGCTGTTCCGCGAGTTCGCGATCAGCTTGGCGGTGACGATCCTGATCTCGGCGGTGGTGGCGCTGACTTTGGTGCCGATGCTGTCGGCGCGCTGGCTCAAGCCCGAGCATGCGACGCGCAAGCCGCGCGCGGTCGCTTGGACGATGGAGCGCTTCGACCGCCTCTCGCACGGTTATTCGCGGCTGCTCGAATGGGTGCTGCTGCGCCAGGCGGCGACTTTGCTGGTGTTCGCGGGCTCGCTGCTGCTCACCGCCCTGCTGTTCGTGATGATCCCCAAGGGGCTGTTCCCCGAGCAGGATACGGGGCAGCTCCAGGCGGTGGTGGTGACCGGCCAGGGGGTTTCGTTCGGCCGCATGTCGGACCTCCAGGCCAAGGTCGCCGACGCGATCCTGCGCGATCCGGACGTGGCGAGCCTGAGCTCCAATGTCGGCGTGGACGGGCAGAACCCCGCGCTCAACCAGGGGCGCATGCTCATCAACCTCAAGGACAGCGGCGACCGCAGCGGCGGGCAGGCCGCGCTGATCCGGCGGCTGCAGGATCGCGCGCGCGACGTGGCGGGGGTCACGCTCTACGTGCGGCCGGTGCAGGATTTGTCGATCGACGCGCAGGGCGGCCCGACGCAATACCGCTTCGCGCTGCAGGGCGCCGACCAGGGGCTGATCGACCAATGGACCGCGCGGCTCACCGCCGAACTCGCCACGCTCGGTCAGGTGCGCCACATCGTCTCGGACATGCAGCGCCAGGGCCGCGCGGTGACGGTCAGGCTCAATCGCGACACCGCCGCGCGGCTCGGCATCAGCGCGGCGGCGATCGACAGCGCGCTCTACAACGCGTTCGGGCAGCGCATCATCTCGACCATCTTCACGCAGACGACGCAATATCGCGTCATCCTCGAAAGCCAGCCGGGGATGCTGACCTCGCCGCAGGCGCTGTCGCAGCTCTACGTCCAGACCTCGGGCGGGACCGCGGTGCCGCTCTCCACCGTCGCCACCTTCGTCGAGGGCGAGGCGCCGCTCCAGGTGACGCGCGTCGCGCAATTCCCCGCCTCGACGATCGGCTTCGATCTCGCGCCGGGCCAGTCGCTCGGGCACGCGGTCGACGCGATCACCGCGGCCGAGGCGCGGATCGGCGTGCCGCCGGCGATCACCACCACCTTCCTCGGCGCCGCCGACGCGTTCCGCGCGAGCCTCGCCAACGAGGTGTGGCTGATCCTCGCCGCGATCGTGGTAGTGTATATCGTGCTGGGTGTGCTCTACGAGAGCTTCATCCACCCGGTCACGATCCTCTCCACCCTGCCCTCGGCGGGGGTCGGCGCGCTGCTCGCTCTGTGGCTGACGGGGAACGACCTGGGGGTGATCGGCATCATCGGCATCGTGCTGCTGATCGGCATCGTCAAGAAGAACGCGATCATGATGATCGACTTCGCGATCGACGCGCAGCGCACGCAGGGCAAGGATGCGGAGAGCGCGATCCGCCAGGCGGCGCACCTGCGCTTCCGCCCGATCATGATGACCACCTTCGCGGCATTGTTCGCGGCGTTGCCGCTGATCTTCGGCAGCGGCATGGGCGCCGAACTGCGCCGCCCGCTCGGCATCGCCATCGCCGGCGGGCTGGTCGTCAGCCAGGCGCTGACGCTGTTCACCACCCCGGTGATCTTCCTCGCGCTCGAACGAACCTCCGCGCGCATCCGCCGCCGCCGCGAGGCGGAGCCGCTGCTGCCGCTGGAGGCGGCGCCATGAGCGCGGCGCCTGGTTCCTCCCCCGCAGGGGGAGGGGGACCAGCCGAAGGCTGGTGGAGGGGTATCCCCGCTCGAACGGATCGCCACATGGCAAAGGGGGATACCCCTCCACCACGCTGCGCGCGGTCCCCCTCCCCCTGCGGGGGAGGAACTGCCGCGTGAACCTCTCCGCGCCGTTCATCCGCCGGCCGATCGGGACCTTGCTGCTCACGATCGGCATGATGCTCGCCGGGATCGCGGCGTTCTTCGCGATGCCCGTCTCGCCGCTGCCGCAGGTAGATTTCCCCACGATCAGCGTCTCGGCCAACCTCGCCGGCGCGAGCCCGATCACGATGGCGACGAGCGTCGCCGGGCCGATCGAGAAGCGCATGGCGACGATCGCGGGGGTGACCGAGCTGACCTCGCAATCGGGCATCGGCTCGACGCGCGTGACCGCGCAATTCGATCTGTCGCGCGACATCGACGGCGCCGCGCGCGACGTGCAGGCGGCGATCAACGCCGCGCGCGCCGACCTGCCCGCCACGCTCAAGACCAATCCGAGCTACCGCAAGATCAACCCCGCCGACGCGCCGATCATGATCATCGCGCTCACCAGCGCCACGCGCACCCCCGCCGACATCTACAATGCGGTCTCCAACGTGGTGCAGCAGCGGCTGTTGCAGGTGCAGGGGGTGGGCGACGTCGAGCTCGGCGGGGGCGCGCTGCCCGCGGTGCGGATCGACCTCAACCCGCTCGCGCTCTCCCGCTACGGCATCCCGCTGGAGGACGTGCGCACCGCGATCACCGCCGCCAACGCCAATCGGCCGCGCGGCGTCATCGAGGGCGGCGCCACCGCGTGGCAGATCTATGGCGACGTGCCGGGGCTGAAGGCGGCGGACTACAGCCCCATCGTCATCGCGTGGCGCAACGGCGTCGCGGTGCGGCTGGCGGACGTGGCGCACGTCTATGACGGGCCCGAGGACGTGCGCACGATGGGGCTGTTCAACGGCAAGACCGCGGTGACCGTGATCATCAGCCGCCAGCCGGGCGCGAACATCATCGAGACGGTCGATTCGGTGAAGGCGCAGATCCCCGCGATCGAGGCCGCGATCCCATCCGACATCAAGGTCACGGTGGCGTCGGACCGCACCACCACCATCCGCGCCTCGCTGCGCGAGGTCGAGGTCACGCTCGTGATCGCGACCCTGCTGGTGGTGATGGTGGTCTCGATCTTCCTGCGCTCGCTGCGCGCGACGATCGTGCCCGCGGTGGCGGTGGTCGCCTCTCTGCTCGGCACGGTGGGGGTGATGTACCTGCTCGGGTTCAGCCTCAACAACCTGTCGCTGATGGCGCTCACCGTCGCCACGGGCTTCGTCGTCGACGATGCGATCGTCGTGCTGGAGAACATCACCCGCCACGTCGAGGACGGCATGTCCCCGCTCGCCGCCGCTCTGCGCGGTGCGCGCGAGGTGGGCTTCACCGTGCTGTCGATCTCGATCAGCCTGGTGGCGGTGTTCATCCCATTGCTG
>CAXUGZ010000173.1:0-3928 GCA_964250685.1 uncultured Sphingomonadaceae bacterium | reverse complement strand
CGCCGCGCGAGGAGCGCGTGCTGCGCATGCGCTTCGGCATCGGCATGAACACCGATCACACGCTCGAGGAGGTCGGCCAGCAGTTCAGCGTCACGCGCGAGCGCATCCGCCAGATCGAGGCGAAGGCGCTGCGCAAGCTCAAGCACCCCAGCCGCTCGCGCAAGATGCGCAGCTTCCTGGATCAATAGGCGCCTGTTCCGCGCCGCCACGTTCGGGAGCCCGCATGGTCCGCCTTCGCCTCGGCATCGTCCTTCTCCTCGCCGCGACCACCGCGGCGCGCGCCGCGGATCCCAGGCCGACGCTCGACGTGCGCGTCGACCGGGTGGAGAAGGAGCTGCGGGCGGTCCAGCGCAAGGTCTTCCCCACCGGCGCGCCCGCTTTCTCCGAGCCCGAGATCGCGCCGCAGTCCGCCGCCCCGGTCGCGGGACAGCCCGCCGGGTCGCCGCTCGCCGATCTCACCGCGCGGGTCGACGCGCTCGAGCGGACGGTGTCACAGCTTACCGGCCAGATCGAGCAGGACGAACATCGCCTGACCCTGCTGTCCGAGCAGTCGGCGCAGGACCGGCACGATTTCGACGAGCGGCTCAAGCGCGTCGAGGCCGCCGCCGCGCCGCCGTCGGCGGCACCCGCGCCGACGATGCAGGACGAGGCGATTCCGGCGCCGCCGCCGCGCGCGACGCTCGGCGCTCCCCGGGCGGCGACCCCACCGCCCGCCAAGCTCGTACCGGCGCGCCCGCGTGCCGACGATGCGTCCGCGCCCGTCCCCGCCTCGACCGGCGACCCGGCGGAGGACAGCTATCTGGCGGCCTACCGCCTGTGGGCCGACAAACGATATACCGAGGCCGAGGCCGCGCTGAAGGCGTTCGTCGCCAGATACCCCAAGCACAAGCGGACGAGCTACGCGCAGAACCTGCTCGGCCGCGCCTATCTCGACGACAACCACCCCGCCACCGCCGCCGAGGCGTTCGCCGCCAATTATCAGACCAACCCGCGCGGCGACCGCGCACCCGAAAGCCTCTATTATCTCGGCCAGGCGCTGATGCAGCTCAAGAAGCCCGCCGATGCCTGCCGCGTCTATGACGAGCTCGATTCGGTCTATGGCGACAAGCTGCCCGACACGCTCAAGGCGCGCGCCGCGGCCGCGCGCCGCGACGCCAAGTGCAAGTGAGGCCTATCTGATCCTCCCCGGTACGGGGAGGGGGACCGCCGCCGAAGGCGGTGGTGGAGGGGCCGCCGCGTCAGCGGCGTTGCACCGCCGCCCGCTCCACCAGCCTGCGGCTGGTCCCCCTCGCCGTGCCGCGGAGGACCTGTGAGGCCGCCGCCTCCCACCGAGGTCGCTCGCTTTCGGGCCGATATCCTGACCCTTGCCGAACAGGGCACCATCGCGCTGGCGGTATCAGGGGGCCCTGACAGCCTCGCGCTGCTCCTGCTCGCCCACGCCGCCTGTCCCACGCGGATCGCCGCCGCGACGGTCGATCACGGACTGCGCGCGGAGGCGGAGGAGGAGGCGGCGATGGTCGCGCGGCTGTGCGCGCGGCTCGGCGTCGACCATGCCACCCTGCCGGTGACCGTCACGCAGGACGGGCAGGGACTCCAGGCCGCCGCCCGCGCGGCGCGTTATGCGGCGCTCGGCGCCTGGTGCCATGGACGGGGCGCAAGCGCGCTCGCCACCGCGCATCATCTCGACGATCAGGCCGAGACGCTGCTGATGCGGCTCGCGCGCGGCGCGGGGCTGGCGGGCCTGTCCGCCATGCGCCGCGCCAGGCCGATGGCGGAAGCGCCGGGCGTCACGCTGATCCGCCCCCTGCTCGGCTGGCGCAAGGCGGACCTGGAGCGCGTGGCGATTGCGGCGCGGCTGGAGCCTGCGCACGACCCGTCCAACCACGATTCGCGCTACGATCGCACCCGCGCGCGCGCGCTGCTGGCAGGTGGCTGGCCCGCGCCCGAGCGGCTCGCCGCGGTCGCGGCACGGCTTGGCGAGGCGGAGGACGCGCTCGCCTGGTCGTCGCGCGCGATCGCCGCCGCGCGACTGGTCGTGACCGACGGCATCGCCCAGGCCGATCCCGCCGGCCTGCCGCGCGAGCACCGCCGCCGGCTGCTGCTCGCGGGCATCGCCGCGCTCGCGCCCGGGCCGGCGCCGCGGGGAGAGGCGATCGACCGGCTGCTCGACGCGCTCGATCGCGGCGCGATCGCGACGCTTGCCGGATTACGCTGCGATCCGGGACCCCCGTGGCGGCTCACCCGCGCCGCGCCGCGCCGCGCGCGCTGAATCGCGCACGTTCCATTGCCATTAACGCACCAGAGCTTATCTGTGCGACTCGGGAAAGGCTGGGCCGCACGATGAAGGACGACAAGGAGCCGCAGGGCACCAATCCGCTGATGAAGAATCTGGCGATCTGGCTGGGCATCCTGCTCGCGATCGTGCTGTTCGTATCGATGTTCGAAGGCGGGGGCGCCAAGTCGGCGAGCGAGAGCGTCGCCTATTCGGACTTCCTCTCGGCGATCGATGCGGGATCGGTCAAGGAGGCCGATATCGGCAACGGCGTCGTCGTCGGCAAATATTCCAACGGCGCCGCCTTCAAGACCTACGCGCCCAACGACCCCACGCTGATCGAGCGCCTGTCCAAGAAGAACGTCACCTTCCGCGCCCGGCCCGAGGAACAGGTCAGCATGTGGCAGTATATGCTGATGCAGGCGCTGCCGTTCGTCATCATCGTCGGCATCGGCTGGCTGGTGATGCGCCAGATGCAGAAGAATGCCGGCTCGGGCGCGATGGGCTTCGGCAAGAGCCGCGCCAAGATGCTCACCGAGAAGCAGGGCCGCGTCACCTTCGACGACGTCGCCGGCATCGACGAGGCGCGCGAGGAATTGCAGGAGATCGTCGATTTCCTGAGGGACCCGTCCAAGTTCGCCCGCCTGGGCGGCAAGATCCCCAAGGGCGCGCTGCTGGTGGGCAGCCCCGGCACGGGCAAGACGCTGCTCGCTCGCGCGATCGCGGGCGAGGCCAAGGTGCCGTTCTTCACCATCTCGGGCTCGGACTTCGTCGAGATGTTCGTCGGCGTCGGCGCGAGCCGCGTGCGCGACATGTTCGAGCAGGCGAAGAAATCCGCGCCGTGCATCGTCTTCATCGACGAGATCGACGCTGTCGGCCGTCATCGCGGCGCGGGCCTCGGCAACGGCAATGACGAGCGCGAGCAGACGCTCAACCAGCTGCTGGTCGAGATGGACGGGTTCGAAGCCAACGAAGGCATCATCATCATCGCTGCGACCAACCGCCCCGACGTGCTCGATCCGGCGCTGCTGCGTCCCGGCCGCTTCGATCGTCAGGTGATCGTTCCCAAGCCCGATATCGAAGGGCGCGAGAAGATCCTCGCCGTCCACATGAAGAAGCTGCCGCTCGCGCCCGACGTCGACCCCCGCACGATCGCGCGCGGGACGCCCGGCTTTTCGGGAGCGGACCTCGCCAATCTCGCGAACGAGGCGGCGTTGCTGGCGGCGCGCAAGGGCAAGCGCCTGATCGCGATGCGCGAGTTCGAGGAGGCCAAGGACAAGGTGATGATGGGCGCCGAACGCAAGTCCATGATCATGACCGAGGACGAGAAGCGCGCCACCGCCTATCACGAGGCGGGGCATGCGCTCGTCTCGCTGCACGTGCCCGGCTGCGATCCGCTGCACAAGGTAACGATCATCCCGCGCGGTCGCGCGCTCGGCGTGACGTGGAACCTGCCCGAGCGCGACCGCTATTCGATGACGATGAAGCAGATGAAGGCGCGCCTCGCGCTGTGCTTCGGCGGGCGCATCGCCGAGCAGCTCATCTACGGCGCGGACGAGCTCAACACCGGCGCCTCCAACGACATCCAGCAGGCCACCGAAATGGCGCGCTCGATGGTGATGGAATATGGCATGAGCGAGAAGCTCGGCTGGCTGC
>CAXUGZ010000172.1:2298-3930 GCA_964250685.1 uncultured Sphingomonadaceae bacterium | reverse complement strand
AGCGCGCCGTGCGGCTCGTTGCGGTGGCAGCAGCCGAATTCGGCCATGCGGATCGGCAGGTCGCGATAGCTCTTGATCCCCTGGCGGAAGATCAGCACGTGCGCCGGGCAGTTCATCGGCTTCAGCGCGAGCAGGTCGGCGGTGCCGCTGAAGATCGCGGCGTCGTCGCCCGTCCCGGGGATCTCGTCGGGCACGACGAACATGTTCTCGCGATATTTGCCCCAATGGCCCGATTGCTCCCACTGCCGGGCTGCCATCAGCTGCGGGGTCTTGACCTCGCGATAGCCGCCCGCGTCGAGCCGGCGGCGCAAATACGCCTCGAGCGCGCGCCACAGCACATAGCCCTTGGGGTGCCAGAACACGCTGCCATGCGCCTCCTGCTGGAGGTGGAACAGGTCCATCTCCTGGCCGATCCTGCGATGGTCGCGCTTCGCCGCCTCCTCCAGCCGGGTAAGGTGCTGGTCGAGCTGCTTCTTGCAGAGCCAGCCCGTGCCATAGATGCGGCTCAGCATCGCGTTGTTCTGGTCGCCGCGCCAATAGGCGCCCGAGACGCGCGTCAGCTTGAACGCCTGCGGGTCGAGCTTGCCGGTCGAGGCGAGGTGCGGCCCCCGGCACATGTCGAGCCAGTCGCCCGAGCGATAGACCGTGAGCTCCTCGCCCTCGGGCAGCGCGGCGGCCCATTCGGCCTTGAAGCTCTCCCCCTCGGCCTGCCAGCGCGCGATCAGGTCGGCGCGCGACCATATTTCGCGCACCAGCGGCTCGTCGCGCGCGATGATGCGGCGCATCTCGGCCTCGATCGCGGGCAGGTCCTCGTCGGTGAAGGGGCGATCCCTCGGCGCGAAATCGTAATAGAAGCCGTCCTCGGTCGCGGGGCCGAAGGTGATCTGCGTCCCCGGGTGGAGCGTCTGCACCGCCTCGGCGAGGATATGCGCGAAATCGTGGCGCGCGAGCTCGAGCGCGTCCTTCTCGTCGCGTGCCGTCACGAGCGCGAGCGCGGCGTCGTGCTCGAGCGGCCGGTTGAGGTCGCGCAGCTCGCCGTCGACGCGCGCCGCCAGCGCGGCCTTGGCGAGCCCGGGGCCGATGCTCGCGGCGATCTCGGCCGGCGTGGTGCCGGGCGCGACATCGCGCACGGAGCCATCGGGCAGGCTGATCTTGAGCATCGCGGACATGACGGCGGGGATCCTGGAGGGGAGTGGATCGCGCCTATGCCCGCGAACGCCTCGCCGGGGCAAGCGCGGCTAGAGATCGAGCCCGATCGTCAAGGCCGCGCCCGGCCCGGGCTTGGCGCGTCCGGCGACGCGCAGCCGCCCCTCGATCGCCGCGCTCAGCGTGTGCCGCGCGACGGGCAATGCGATCGCGAGGCGCGGTCCCGCGTCCAGCCGCGCGACGCCCGGTTGCGCGGCGCCCCACAGCCCGGCGCCGAGCGTCAGCGCGCCGGGTCCGACCGTCCAGCGCCGCCCGGCGCGCAGCGCGCCATCGACGAACAGGTCGCGCGAGCGCGCCCCGACCACGCCCGCCTGCGCATAGCCGTCGACCGCGACGGTGCGATCGAGCCGCTCGGCATAGAAGCCGCCCGCCGCATAGGCCGACCAGGCGTTGCGCCCGGCGCGGTCGAGCGCGACGCGCCGCTCG
>CAXUGZ010000172.1:0-2288 GCA_964250685.1 uncultured Sphingomonadaceae bacterium | reverse complement strand
CGAGCCCCGCCGCCGCCTCGGCCCCGCGCGAGGCGAGCGGCGCGTAGAGGCGCGCGGCGATCGCGGTGCGCACGGGGCCCTGCGCGTTGAGCTGGTACGTGACGCGCGCCGCCGCCTGGCTGCCGCCGAGCTGCCCTCCCGCGGCGAGGCTCGGCCGCCCGCTGCCGGGGCGGATGAAAACCTCGATCGCGCCCGTCCAGCGTGAGCGGGTCGCCCGCGCGGACGCGGGTGGTTGAACCTCGTCGGCAAGCTGGGCGGGAGCGGCGAAGGTCGCGCGGCGCAGCGTGGTGCGGGCCGTGACGGGAGCCGGGGGATCGGGCGCGGGGCGGGGCAGCGAAGGTGCTGACTTCGCCGACTGCACCGGAATGACGAGCAACGATGGCACCACGCCGCCGCCGGCCCCGGGAAGCGCGGCCCGCGCCGCCCGGAAGCCCGGCTGCGGCGTGGCGCGCGGCCATGGCGGCGGCGGCGGCGCGAGGAGCGCCACGCCCGCGCTTACGCCGGGGCCGGGCGTGGCGTTGCCGCTCCACACGATGGCGGCGCGCGCCGCGACCCAGCCGCCGACCACCGCCAGCACGAAGCGCGCCTGGCGCCCCTTCAGTCGCACGGGACGCTCTCGGGAAAATGGTGCGCGGTCTTGTCCCAGCGCGGCACCGCGCCGGGGACGTAGCGCGCGAGCGCGCGCCAGGCGGCGCTGATCGCGATGACGTTCGCCGTCACCACGCGCGGCACCGCACGGCAACCCTCCCTCCAGCCGTAGAGCCGCGCGACCATCACGAAGCGCATCGCCAGCCGCCACGCCAGCATGGCGCCGTTCAGGCGCAGCAGCGTCCCCATGCCCGCCGGCCAGTCGATCGGGATGCGCGCGATGGCGCAGCCGAGCGAAAGCACCAGTGCGGCGTAGGAGACCGCGAGGATCAGCGCGGCGATCACCGCGCGGCGGTCGCGCAGCCGCATCCAGCGTTCGGCGAGGCCGCCCTGCCAGCGCAGCCGATCCCACCCGGCGAGCGCGATGCCCATCATCCAGCGCGTCTTCTGCCGGACGGCATCGTCCATCGTGGCGGGGAAATAGGCGCGGACCGCCACCAGGGGCGCGCCCGGCGCGGCGGGCATCGCCACGAACGCCGCGCGGCCGCCGAACCCGCCGAGCCGCAGCCCGATCTCGTAATCCTCGGTCAGGCTGGTCTCGTCGAACGGCGGCCCGCCCGCCTGGCGCGCGATCCAGCCGAGCGCGCGGCGGCTGATCGCGCAGCCGACCCCCGCCGAGGGGATGCTCGCGCCCAGCGCCTCGCGCACCGCGAGGAGGCGCCCGTGCGCCTCGGCGAACTCGTCGGCATAATGGCCCGATACCCAGCGCGAGGCGGCGTCGACCAGCGGGAGCACGGGCAGCTGGATGAAATCGAGCCGCTCGATCAGCCGGTCGAACAGCGTGAGCTCCATCGGGTGGATCACGTCCTCCGCATCGTGCAGCACCACCGCCTTGAACGTCACCGCCGAATTGCGCTCGTCGAGCAGCATCGCCGCCCACAGGCGGTTGAGGCATTCGGCCTTGGTGGTGGGGCCGGGCAGGACGCCCGTGACGACGCGCACGCGCGCGTCGTTCAGCGCGCGCGCCGCCGCGATCGTCGCGGGATCATTGGGATAGGTGCCGACATAGATGCGGTAATCGTCGTGGCGGATGCGCGCGAGCGCGGCCGCCAGCATCGCCCCGATCACCGCCGATTCGCGCCATGCGGGCACGAAGATCGCGATCCGCCCCGGATGATCCGGCGGAGCGAGCGTCGCCGCGGTGGCGCGGACGTGGCGGCGGTAGACCGTTGACCGGCGCCATGACACGATCCCCAGCCACAGCAGGTCGATCGCCAGATCGTCGATCCCGCCGATCAGCAGCCCGATCGCGGCGAACAGGGTGAGCTCGCGCGTCATCGCGACGAGCAGCCATGTCCCCCACTCCACCACCGCAACCCCCGACGCAACCGCGCGCCGGTATCCGCCTAATACAGGCGGGTATCAAGCGGGCGGGAACTCAGAGCTTCTCGGTGAGCTCGGGGACGAGCTTGAACAGGTCGCCGACCAGCCCCAGGTCCGCGACCTGGAAGATCGGCGCGTCCTCGTCCTTGTTGATCGCGACGATCGTCTTCGAATCCTTCATGCCGGCAAGGTGCTGGATCGCGCCCGATATGCCGACCGCGACATAGACTTCGGGCGCGACGATCTTGCCCGTCTGGCCGACCTGATAGTCGTTCGGCGCATAGCCCGCGTCGACCGCCGCCCGGCTCGCGCCGACC
>CAXUGZ010000171.1:0-3941 GCA_964250685.1 uncultured Sphingomonadaceae bacterium | reverse complement strand
CCCGTATTTCGCCGCTATCGCGCCCCGGAATTCGGTCGCGGCGGCGTCGGGATAGCGCTCCAGCGTCGAGCCGGCGGCGGCGAAGGCGGCGCGCGCCTGCGCGCTCGTGCCGAGCGCGTTCTCGTTCGACGAAAGCTTGGCGACCTTGCGCCCGTCGTCGGCCGTCGCGCGGCCGGGCACGTAGGGATCGATCGCATCGATCCACGGCTTGGGGGCGGGGGCGTTCATGCGCGCGCCTCTTAGAGCATCGGCGGCGGTTGACAATGCGCCGGGGCGGCGCCAGCCCGCTTGGCCGATGGCGACCCTCGCGCTTCCCGATGACCGGCGCTTCGGCCTCGCCCGGCACGTCGTGGTGCCGGGCGGCCTCGCGCTCGACGGCGGCGCGCGGCTCGACCGCGTCGAGATCGCCTACGAGACCTACGGCACGCTCGATGCGGACCGCGGCAACGCCATCCTCATCTGCCACGCATTGACCGGCGACCAGCATGCGGCGTCGCAGCATCCGGTGACGGGCAGGCCCGGCTGGTGGACGCGCATGGTCGGCGCGGGCCGCCCGATCGATCCCGCGCGCCATTTCGTGATCTGCGCCAACGTGCTCGGCTCGTGCATGGGCTCGTCGGGCCCCGCCTCGATCGATCCCGCCACGGCCAGGCCCTATGCGATGCGCTTCCCCGTCATCACCGTGCGCGACATGGTGCGCGCGCAGGCGATGCTGCTCGATCATCTCGGCGTGCCGACGCTCGCGGCGGTGGTCGGCGGGTCGATGGGGGGGATGCAGGTGCTCGAATGGGCGGCGACCTATCCCACGCGCGTGCGCGCGGCGCTGGTGATCGCGTCCGCCGCGCGCCACAGCGCGCAGAACATCGCGTTCCACGAGGTCGGGCGCCAGGCGATCATGGCCGATCCCAAATGGCGCGGCGGCGACTATTACGGCACCAACGATCCCCCCGCGGCGGGGCTCGCGGTCGCGCGGATGGCGGCGCACATCACCTATCTGTCCGAGGCGGGGCTGCACGAAAAGTTCGGCCGGCGGCTGCAGGACCGCGGGGCGGTCGGCTTCGGCTTCGATGCGGACTTCCAGGTCGAATCGTACCTGCGCCACCAGGGGATCAGCTTCGTCGACCGTTTCGACGCGAACTCGTACCTCTACATCACGCGCGCGATGGACTATTTCGATCTGGCCGAGGAGCATGGCGGGCTGCTCGCCAAGGCGTTTACCGGCAGCGCCACGCGCTTCTGCCTGGTGAGCTTCGACACCGACTGGCTCTACCCCACCGCCGAATCGCGCGCGATCGTCCACGCGCTCAACGCGGCGGGCGCGGCGGCGAGCTTCGTCGAGCTGTCGTCGCCGTTCGGCCACGACGCCTTCCTGCTCGACCTGCCCGAGCTGAACGCGGTGGTGGACGGCTTCCTGCGCGCGGGGGAGCGGTGAAGCTGCGCCCCGATCTGGCGATCATCGCCGATCATGTGGCACCCGGCAGCCGCGCGCTGGATGTCGGCTGCGGCGACGGCGAGCTGATGGCGGTGCTGCGCCAGGCCAAGCAGGCGGACGTGCGCGGGCTCGAGATCGACGCCGCCAACGTCAGCCGCGCGGTCGCGCGCGGGCTGTCGGTGGTGCAGGGGGACGCCGATGCGGACCTGCGTTACTATCCCGATCACGCCTTCGATTACGCGATCCTCAGCCAGACCTTGCAGGCCGCGCGCGTGCCCGATCGCGTGCTGGACGAGCTGCTGCGCGTCGGGCGGCGCGCGTTCGTGTCCTTCCCCAACTTCGCCTATTGGCGCGTGCGCTGGTCGCTGATGTGGGGCGGGCGCATGCCCGTGACGCCCGCTCTGCCGGTCTCGTGGCACGAGACGCCCAACATCCACCAGCTCACGATCGACGACTTCCGCGCGTTCGTCGGCGAGCGTGGGCTGATCGTCGAGCAGGCATGGTTCCTCACCGGCGACCGCCGCATCCGCAGCGCCGCCGCCAACTGGCGCGCCGAGCACGCGGTGTTCCTGCTGCGGCGCTGACTCCCTCTCCCCTCCGGGGAGAGGGCTTTACGCCCTCAACCTTCCTCCCGCCTTCGCCGCCGCCGCGACGATCCGCTCCGATATCGCCTGGAGCTCGGCGTCGGTGAAGCTCTTCTCCGCCGGCTGGAGCGTCACCGCCACTGCCAGCGACATCTCCCCCTCGGCAAGTTCGAACACGTCGAACAGCGCCACGTCCACGATCGCGTTCTTGTCCGCGGCCTTGACCGCGCGCAGCAGCGCGTCGGCGGGGGTGTCGCGCGCCACGACGAACGCGAAGTCGCGCGTCACCGGCTGGAGCACGGGGGGCGCATAGGCGGCGCGCATCCTTGCCTGATCGCGCCGCAGCGGCACCGCGTCGAGGTAGATCTCCGCCGCCATTGCCGGGCCGGCGAGCGCGAACGCCTTGAGCAAGCCCGGATGCAGTTCGCCGAATTCGGCCAGCACCGTCTTCGGCCCGAGGCGCAGCGAGCCCGAGCGGCCGGGATGCCAGGCGGGCGACAGCGCCTCCATCACCTGCACCCGCTCCGCGGGCGCGCCGGCGGCGGCGAGCAGCGCCATCGCCTCGCTCTTGGCGTCGAACGCGTCCACGCCACCGTGCCGGTCCGAACGCCAGTCGCGCGCGCCGCGCGCGCCCGCGAGCACGAGCCCCAGGGTCGCGCGCTCGCCCTCGGCCAGATAGCGGCGCCCGATCTCGAACAGGCGGATCGATGTCGCCCCGCGATCGACGTTGCGCCGCGCCGCCGCGAGCAGCCCGGGCAGCAGCGACGGGCGCATCGCCTTCAGCTCCTCGCTGATCGGGTTGGCGAGCACCCAATGCGCGCCGCCGAACTGCTCCGCCTCGGCCTCGGGCAGGAAGCTCCACGTTATCGTCTCGTCGAGCCCGCGCGCGGCGGCGGCGCGGCGGACGTTGCGCTCGAGCCGCTGCTCGGGCGTGGCGGTGGGCTTGGCGACGCCCTGCGCGCGCGGCAGCGGCACGGCGGGCACCGCATCGATCCCGACGATGCGCACGATCTCCTCGACCAGGTCGGCCGGCCCCTCCACGTCGCGCCGCCAGCTCGGCACGCGCACGGTCCACGCGCCGTCGATGCCGAAGCCCAGCCGGGCGAGGATCGCGCGCTGGCGATCGGGCGGCACCTCGATCCCGCCGAGCCGCGCGGTCAGCTGCGGATCGAAGCGGAAGGTAGGGTGCGCGAGCGGAGGATGCCCCGCCCGTGCGACCGCGCTCGGCCGGCCGCCGCAATGATCGAGCACGAGCCTCGTCGCGATCGCCAGCCCCTCGTCGAGGAAGGCGGGATCGACCCCCCGCTCGAACCGCTGGCGCGCGTCGCTCGTCAGGCCGAGCGCCTGGCCCGTGCGCGCGATCTGCGGCGGATCGAAATAGGCGCATTCGATGATCACGTCGCTCGTGCTCTCCGACACGCCCGAGGCCGCGCCGCCCATGATCCCGCCGATATCGTGCACCGCGACGTCGTCCGCGATCACCGTCATCGATGCGTCGAGCGTGTAGGTCCTGCCGTTCAGCGCGCGCATCTGTTCGCCGTCGACCGCGCGCCGCGCGACCAGCCCACCCGCGAGCTTCGCGCGATCGTAGACGTGGAGCGGCCGTCCGAGATCGAGCGAGAGGAAGTTGGTGATGTCGACCAAAGCGGAGATCGGCTTCTGGCCGATCGCGGCCAGCCGGCGGCGCATCCATTCGGGGGAAATGCCGTTGGTCAGCCCCGCCACCGCCTGCGCGAAGAAGGCGGGGCACCCCGCCTCGTCGAGCGTGCCGACCGCCGGGGCGGGACCGTCGCCCGCGATCGGCGCCAGCGTGGTCATGCGATAGACCTGCGCGAGCGGCTTCAGCGTGCCGATTCCCGCCGCGCTTAGGTCGCGCGCGATGCCGCGCACGCCCATGCAATCCTGCCGGTTGGGCGTGATCGCGA
>CAXUGZ010000170.1:0-3979 GCA_964250685.1 uncultured Sphingomonadaceae bacterium | reverse complement strand
AGCGCGCGTTCGAGCGCCGCTTCCAGCTCGCCGACACGATCAAGGTGACCGGCGCCAGCTACGATAACGGCCTGCTCGACATCCAGCTCGTCCGCGAGGTGCCCGAGCACAAGAAGCCGCGCAACATCGCCATCGGCGATTCCGCGCCGGCGCCGCAGACGATCGAGGCGGTGAACGACCGCAAGGCCGCGTAAGCACCGCCCACAAGCTCACCGGCACGCCGCTCCCCCCAGACGGCGCCCGGTTCGAGGCCCCCTCCCGCGCTCATGCGTGGGAGGGGGTGTTTTGTTGTCGCTAATGGCGTCCGGTCAGGCAGCGCGCGACAATGCTCCGCGTCGGCGCAGCCCGGTGCCGATCGCCCCGAATCCGCCGATCATCATCGCCCAGCTGGGCAGCTCAGGGACCGCGCCGGGAACAGCACCGGCCACGAACAGATCGGAGAGATCGGTAGCGTTGGCGGAGTCGCCGAGCCGGGCGCCGCTGAGACCGAAGATCTCCTGCATGGTCAGCAGATCCGAAGAATGGTTGAGCGAGATCGTGCTGTTATACGCGTTGCCCTTGGCGAGAGGCGAGATCACGATTTCGGCGCCGGAGAACAGGCTGTCCGTTCCCGCTGAGTCGCCCTCGTCCTCGTCGTTCCAGATTACGATCGCGCCGTTATCCTGATAAGCCTGCGAGGCCATGATCGTGGGGATGATCTGCGACAGGAAATTGTCGCCCTGCGCGATCTCGGCCTGATCTCCGGTATAATGCACGCCGTTATAGGTGAAGCCGCCGGTCAGCGCGCTGTGCATGTCATTATATTGATCCGGCGTGATCCAATTATATTGGGCGACGGTGTTGGCGGCGAGATCGGTCTGAAGCTGTTCCAGCGGGGCGTAATTCTTCGCCTGCAGGTTCGCGGTCGAACCATCGTTGCCGCCGTTGGTGGCCGTGAAGAAGACCTGCGGGTTGTGCTTGGCGGCATAATTGTACTGATGGCTGCCATTATACTCGTTCGTATAATCGGCCGACGTGCCGGAGAAGCTCTTCAGCGGTACGACATACTGGTTCTGGGGCAGGACGGCGTTGGTCGGCTTGCCCGCGCTATTGGGGACGAGATCGATCCCCTCCTGATAAGACCGCCAGGTCTGGCCCGACGTCGCGATGGCGGCGCTCAGGCTCGGCGCGTTGACGATGTTGTTGGGATAGGGATCATTGTCGTTCAACGGTCCCGGCCGCCCGGCCTCGGCCCAGATGTAATTGGGTTCGGACGGATGAACGGTCGAGCCATTGTAGATCACATTGTTGTAATGGCTGGCGTAGGAGACCTGCGCGGCGTTGGCGTTGCCGGGCGTCACGAGGCTGTTGATATAGGGCGCCGCCGCATTGCCGAGCAACTGGCCCGTCGCCGTGTAGGTGGATGGCTGCGTGAAATTGTGATTCTCGAGCGCGATGACGAAGACGTGCTTGATCCCGGAAGTGGCGTGCGCCTGTCCGGCCGCCAGCAGCGCGCTCGCGACCAACCCAACATACCTTATCATGCGTGAACTCCTCTGATCTCGCTTGATGGAAGCGGACGAGGACCCAGCTAAACGCCGTGCGTGACAGTTAAGTTAAGGTTAAGTTTCAGGCGCGGTCGTCGGATGAATTTAGATGACCGCCGCGCGAGGCACACCTCACGCGATGATGTCGGGGATGAGCTGGTCCTCGAGCGTGGCGATCTCGTCGCGCAGGCGCAGCTTGCGCTTCTTGAGCCGCGCGATCTGGAGCTGATCGCGCGCGGGCGCGAACACCAGGGCGTCGATCGCCACGTCGAGATCGCGATGCTCCTCGCGCAGCAGCCCCAGCTGCCGGATGATTTCCGCTTCGTCCATCGCCGATCCCACCCGCGCCGCGCTTTACCCGTTAGGGGGTAGCGCGAGCCCGCTCAAGGCCGGCGAAGACGCGGCGCCGGACGGTGGCGGAATCGCGGGCAACCGCTCGATTCGGACGCGACAGGCGATCGCAATCGTGATCTACTCATTGGTCCGACGAGAGAGAAGGAGTGAGTCGATGTCGACCAATTCCCATTCGACTGCCCTGCTGGCCAAGCATGCCCGGATCGATGCCCAGATCCAGAGCGAATCGCGTCGCGCCGCGCCCGACGGCACCCTGCTCGCGATGCTCAAGAAACAGAAGCTCAAGATCAAGGAAGCGCTCGCCAGCCTGCGCTGAGCCGCGCGCCGGCGCCGCGCGGCGCCGGCCGATCAGTTCTTGAGCTTCCATCCGGTGCGCAGCGCCACGTAGCAGGCCAGCCCGAGCGCGAGGTTGATCGCCAGCAGCACCACCGCACCCGTCACGGGCGCCGCGTCGCTCGTGCCGAGGAAGCCGTAGCGGAAGCCCGAAATGACGTAGAAGAACGGATTGACGTGGCTGAACGCGCGGAACGCGCCATGCAGCCCGTCGATCGAATAGAAGGTGCCCGACAGCAGCGACAGCGGCTGCACCACGAAATTGGTGATCGTCGCGTTGTGATCGAACTTGTCAGCCCAGATCGAGGTGAGCACGCCGAGCAGCGAGAGCATCGCCGCTCCCATCACCCCGAACCACAGCGCCGCCAGCGGCCGCGCAGGCAGCACCTGGATGCCCGGCCAGAACGAGACCGCGCACCACAGCACCAGCCCGACCACGGTCGCGCGCGTCATCGAGGCGGCGGTGAGCCCCGCCAGCAGCTCGCCCGGCGACAAAGGCGGCATCAGGTAATCGAGGATCGTGCCCTGGAGCTTGCCGACCAGCAGCGAGAAGCTCGCATTGGCGAACGCCGCCTGCATGATCGCCATCGCGATCAGCCCCGGCGCGGCGAAGGTGGCGAACGGCTCCCCCATCACGGACTTGCCGCCGCGCCCGAACGCGATCGAGAATACCAGCAGCAGCAGCAGCGCGGAGAAGGCCGGCGCCCACACGGTTTGCAGTTGCACCTTGAAGAACCGGCGCACCTCCTTGATATAGAGTGCGCGCAGTCCCCCCCAGTTGATCATCGCGATCACCGGCTCGCCGGGAGGGGGACGCATGTTTTCTGTCGAGGCCTGGTTCACCGCGCCCGCGTAAGCGGCGTTCGGCCGGGCGGCAAGCCTCGACCACAAGGGATTGAGCCTGATGGCGTGGACCGACGAGCGGATCGAGCAGCTGAGGCAGATGTGGCAGCAGGGCCTGACCGCCAGCCAGATCGCCGAGACCCTGGGCGAGGTCAGCCGCAACGCGGTGATCGGCAAGGCGCATCGCCTCGGCCTGCAGGCGCGTCCGTCGCCGGTGAGCCAGCGCGACGCCGCCGCGCCGGCACCCGAGGCCGAGCCCGAACCGGCCCCCGTCGACCCCGCGCCCCCGCCCGAACCCGAGCCCGTGGCCGAGGCCGCGCCCCCCGAGCCGGAAGCCGATTTCGAGCCCGAACCCGAGGCGGCGCCCGCTCCGGTCGTGCGGGATACGCCGCCCGTGCGATCGATCGGCCCCGGCGGCTTCCAGCGGCAGAACCCGCACGAGCAGCAATCGCCGATCCCGCCCGCGCCGCCGCGCCGGCTGGTGCCCGCCAAGCCCTCCGCCGACATCGCGGACAAGACCGGGCTGCTCGATCTGAACGACCGCATCTGCAAATGGCCGATCGGCCATCCGGGCGAACCCGACTTCCACTTCTGCGGCAAGCCGGTCAATCCGGGCTTCCCCTATTGCCTGGACCATTGCTCGCTCGCCTATCAGGCGCAGCTCCCGCGGCGCGACCGACGCCCGCCGCCGCCCATGCCCTATGGTGGCCCGCGCGTGCGATGAGGCGATCGAGGCTCGGCCCGCTCCTGCTCGCGGCGGCGCTCGGCGCCGCGCTTCCCGCCGGTGCGACGCAAGCGGACCTGCGCTCGGTCGCGGCGATGCAGTATCACGATCGCGTGCTGCTGGTGTTTGCGCCGTCGTTGCACGACGCGCGGCTGGCGCGCCAGCAGGCGATCATGGCCGGTGCGGCGCTCGACGCGGC
>CAXUGZ010000169.1:0-4050 GCA_964250685.1 uncultured Sphingomonadaceae bacterium | reverse complement strand
CTGTTCATCGGCCCGACCAGCCAGGCGCCGCGCATCGACGAGGCGCGGCACGACGGGCTGTACGAGCTCGAAGTGGCGCTGGCGCAGGTGCCCGACCCGATCGCGGCCGGCGGCGGGGGCGAGACGCCCCAGCCGTGGGTGGTCGACCGGCTGTTCCGCAACCTGCTGGTCGACGTCACGGGCAACACCCACCGCACCGAGATCTGCATCGACAAACTGTTCTCGCCCGACGGGCCGACCGGGCGGCTCGGTCTGGTCGAGTTCCGGGGGTTCGAGATGCCGCCCGAGCCCCGGATGAGCCTCGCCCAGCAATTGCTGCTGCGCGCGCTCACCGCGTGGTTCTGGCGCGAACCGCAGGGCGGTGCGCTCCCGCGGTGGGGCACGGTTCTGCACGACCGCTTCATGCTCGGCCATTTCGTGTGGGCGGACTTCCTCGAGGTGCTCGCCGAGCTGGCGGGCGCGGGCTACGAATTCGATCCGGCGTGGTTCGAGGCGCAGCGCCAGTTCCGCTTTCCGGTCCACGGGACGGTGACGGCGGGCGGGGTGACGCTGGAGATCGCGCATGCGCTCGAGCCGTGGCCCGTGCTCGGCGAGACGGGCGCGATCGGCGGCACGGTGCGCTACGTCGATTCGTCGACCGAGCGGCTGCAGGTGCGCGCGACCGGGCTGGTGGCGGGGCGCCACGTCGTCGCGTGCAACGGCCGCGCGGTGCCGATGGCGCCGACCGGCACGCCCGGCGAGGGCGTGTGCGGCGTGCGCTACAAGGCGTGGGAGCCCGCTAACTGCCTCCACCCGCGCCTGCCCGCGAACGCGCCGCTCACCTTCGACCTGCTCGACGCATGGAACGGCCGCTCGCTCGGCGGCTGCGTCTACCATGTCAGCCATCCCGGCGGGCGCAGCCATGACAGCGTGCCGATCAACGATTACGAGGCGGAGGCGCGGCGCAAGGCGCGCTTCGTCGATCACGGCCACACCCCCGGCCGGGTGGCGATGCCGCCGGCCGAGCATCCGGGCGAGTTCCCGATGACGCTCGACCTGCGCCGCCCGGTGGGGCTGTGACGGGGAGCGCCGCCTGCTCCCCTCCCGCCTGCGGGAGGGGCCGGGGGTGGGGCGAGCGAAGCAAGCGTTGTGCCCTACCCACCCCCACCCCCTCCCGCGCGCGGGAGGGGGGCCGGTAGCCATGGCGAGCATGGCGCAGCTGCCGGGCATGCCGTCATGGGGCCAGGGCTGGCTCGAATCGTATGTCGCGCAGGCGGCGCCGGGCGACGTCGTGCGTGGCGACCTGGGGCACGGCGCGCGCTGGTGGCACCATTTGTTCGACGGCGTCGCGGGACTGACCGAGGGCCGGCTGCAACGGCTGCAGGACCGCGTCGGCCGGCAGGTCGACGAGATCGGCACCGCCTTCCGCCTGCCCGGCGACACCAACGAGCGGCCATGGCCGCTCTCGCCCCTGCCGCTGCTGATCGGCGAGGACGAATGGGAGGGGATCGCCGCGGGCGTCGCGCAGCGCGCCGAACTGTTCGAGCGGCTGCTCGGCGACATTTACGGCGCGGGCAGCCTCGTCGCCGACGGCAGGCTGCCCGCGCCGGTGGTGACCGGATCGCGCCATTTCTGGCGCTCGATGATCGGCATGGCGCCGACCGGCGGCCACCGGCTCCACATCTACGCGGTCGATCTGGCGCGCGGGCCCGACGGCGAGTGGCGCGTGCTCGCCGACCATCTGCGCACGCCGACCGGCGCGGGCTATGCGCTCGAGAACCGGCTGGCGACGAGCCGCGTGATGGGCGCGCTCCAGACGCGGCTCAACCTCCAGCGGCTCGCGCCGTTCTTCGCGTGCTTCCGCGAGGGGCTGGCGGCCGCGTGCCGCCGCGCCGAGCCGCGCATAGGCCTGCTCACCCCGGGCCGCTACAATCCGAGCTATCCGGAGCAGGCGCACCTCGCGCGCTATCTCGGGCTGGCGCTGGTCGAGGGCGACGATCTCGCGGTGCGCGGGGACCGGCTATACGTGCGCACGATCGAGGGGCTGAAGCGCATCGACGCGTTGTGGCGGCGGATGGATTCGCGCTTCCTCGATCCGCTCGCGTTCGATGCGGGCTCGCGCATCGGCGTGCCGGGGCTGATGGACGCGATCTCTTCCGGCGACGCGATCATCGTCAACGCGCCCGGGGTGGGCGTGGCCGAATCGCCCGCCTTCGCCGCCTTCCTGCCGATGCTCGCGCGCCACCTGCTCGGCGAGGAGCTCCGGCTGCCCAACATCGCGACCTGGTGGTGCGGGCAGGATGGGCCGCGCGCGGAGATGACCGCGCGGCTCGACGAGCTGATCGTCGGCCCCGCTTTCTCCGAACCCGTGGCCGCGCTGCCCGGCGGCGCGACGCTCGGCGCCGCGCTCAATCCCGCCGCGCGCGCCGCGCTCGACGCCGCGATGGCGCTGCGCCCGCAGGATTATGTCGGGCGCGAAGTGGTGCGGCTCTCGACCATGCCCGCGGTATCGGGCGGCCGGCTGGTGGCGCGCCCCTTCACCTTGCGCGCCTTCGCGGCGCGCGACGGGCAGGGGAATTGGCGCGTGATGCCCGGCGGCTTCGCGCGCATCGGCGACGATGCCGACGAGCGCGCGACCGTGATGGGCGAGGGTGCCTTCTCGGCCGATGTCGGCGTGGTGGCGCTGCATGCGGTGGAGCCGGTATCACTGCTGCCCGCGCACGTCGCGATCCGGCGCAACCCCGGCACGCTGCCGAGCCGCGCGGCGGACAATCTGTTCTGGCTCGGCCGTTATCTCGAGCGTGGCGAGGCGACCTTGCGCCTGGTGCGCGCGACGCTCGGCGGCACGATCGACGCGGACAGCGGCGCGAGCCTGGTGCCGGTGACGCTCGACCGCCTCGCCACCCTGCTCCTCTCGACCGGGGCGGCGCGGATCGAGGAAGAGGAGGACGAAGAGGACGGGGACGAAGGCGCGATCCACGATCTGGCCGAACTCGCCCAAGCCGCGCTCGACGGCGACGGCCCCGCCAGCATCCGCACCCTGCTGGCCACCGCGCACGGCATCGCCGAGGGTATCCGCGACCGGCTGTCGGCCGACGTGTGGCGGCTGATCGACGCCGCTGCGCCGCCGGCGCTCGGCGCCGATACGGGCGCGATGCTGGCGCGCGTCGGCGCGCTGCAGGAAAGGTTCGCGGCGCTGGCGGGGCTTGCGGCGGAGAATATGGGGCGCACCGCCGCGTGGCGCTTCCACGATCTGGGGCGCCGGGTCGAGCGCGGGCTGGCCGGGTGCCGCCTCACGCGCGCCTTCGCCACCGACGCGGCGAGCGCCGACGACCTCACCACCTTGCTCGACCTGCTCGACAGCCAGATCACCTATCGCGTGCGCTACATGACCGGGCTGGCGCTCGTGCCCGTGCGCGATCTGGTGGCGCTCGATCCATACAATCCGCGCAGCCTCGCCTTCCAGATGGTGCGCATCCGCGAGCATCTGGCCGCGCTCCCCTCGCTGCGCGACGACGGGGTGGAGGAGGAGCAGGTCCAGCTCGCGAACGAACTGGCGCTGATGGTGGCGACGGTGCGCGCCGAATCGCTTTCGCCCGCAACCCTGCTGGGGATCGAGAACCGGCTGATGGCGCTCAGCGATGCGATCGGCGCGCGCTTCTTCCTCCAGGGCGCCGAGACCGTGCGCGCGACGGGGATGACGCTCGCATGAGGAGGGCAACGCCAAAAGCCCTCTCCCCTCCTGGGAGAGGGTTGGGAGAGGGGGAGTCGTGGGCGGCTTCGATGCGCCCATCCTGCTACCTCGCCCCCTCTCCCCGGCCCTCTCCCCAGAGGGGAGAGGGAGCCAGGTGAGATACGCCATCCGCCACCGCACGCGCTTCCGCTACGCCTTCCCGGTGCGCTTCGCGCGCTGCAACCTGCGGCTGCGCCCGATCGAGTGGGACGGGCAACGGGTGGAGGACCATCACGTCACCACCGACCCCGCCGCGAGCGCGGCACGCGCGCGCGACGGCGGCTATCCGGTCGAGACCGCGCGCATCGTGATCGAGCGGCCGGCGAGCGAGCTTACGA
>CAXUGZ010000168.1:0-4053 GCA_964250685.1 uncultured Sphingomonadaceae bacterium | reverse complement strand
CGCTCAAGGATATATCATGAAGAAAATCGTTACCGCGCTGGTGCTCGGCGCCCTCACCCTCGGCTCGGTCGCCACCGCGCAGGCGGCGGTCAATGCGCGCCAGGTCAATCAGGAGCGCCGGATCGACGCCGGCAAGCGATCGGGCAAGCTCACCCCGCGCGAGGCGGCGCGCCTCAAGGCCGAGCAGCGGTCGATCTCCAACCAGGAAGCACGCCTGCGCGCGCGCCATGGCGGTCACCTCACCGCACGCGACAAGCAGACGATCCACGCGCGTCAGGAGCGCGCCAACCGCGCCATCCTCGCCAGCAAGCGTAACGCCCATCGCGGCAAGAACCACCTGAAGCTGTAAGGCATCTCCCTCTCCCGGGGGATCCTGGCCTAATTGCGAAAACCACGCATGTCTCCGTCATGCCGGACTGGTTCCGGCATCCACGGACCAGCAAAAACAATTGCTTGAGGGTTTGCTGAACGGTGGACCCCGGCCTTCGCCGGGGTGACGGTTATATTTCGCAACGGTTCCTTCAGGGGAGAGGGCTTTTAGCTCCCTTTCCCCGTCCAACGGTCCATCCACTCGAACACGTTGGCATACCATTGCAGGCTGTTCTTCGGCTTGAGCACCCAATGGTTCTCATCGGGAAATACCAGCAGCTTCGACGGGATCTGCCGGCGCTGGAGCGCGGTGAAGGCGGCGATGCCCTGCGTGTAGGGGATGCGGAAATCCTTCTCGCTCGTGATGACCAACTGAGGGGTCTTCCATTGCGCGACCTTGTCGACCGGGTTCCACTTCTCGAACTCGGACGGCGCCTCGAAATAGGGGTGGCCGCCATGCTCCCATTCGTCGAACCATAATTCTTCGGTCTCGTATGCCATCGCGCGCGCGTCGAACACGCCGTCATGCTGGACGATGCATTTGAAGCGATCGGGCCAATTGCCCTCGATCCAGTTCATCATGTAGCCGCCATAGGAGCCCCCCGCCGCGCACACGCGATCGCCGTCGAGGAAGTCGAAGCGATCGGTCGCGGCCTTGAGCCCGGCCTTCAGATCGGTCAGCGGCCGCCCGCCCCATTCGCGGTTGATCGCGTCGGTGAAGGCCTGGCCGTAGCCCGTGCTGCCGTGGAAATCGACCGACACCACCGCATAGCCATGGCCCGCCCACGCGCTCGGGTTCCAGCGGTACGACCAGCTGTCGCTGAAGGTGCCCTGCGGCCCGCCATGAACGAGGAAGGCGACCGGCGCCTTCGCTCCGGCCACGAGCGCGGCGGGGCGCAGCGCGAAGCCCCACACCATATCGCCCTCGGCGCCCTTGAAGTTGAAGCGCGTGACCGTCGGCCAGTCGATTCCGGCGAGGCGCGCGGCATTGGCGTTGGTGAGGCGCGCGACCGTGCCGTTCGGGTCCCAGCGCCACAGGTCTGAGGGCGCGACCAGACTGTCGAGCGCGTAGACGATGCCGCCCTTGGGCAGGGGCACGAGCGCGGCGACGTGGCCCGCGCCGGTCAGGCGGTGGACCCGGCCGTCGGCGAGATCGACGCGGAAGGCGGGCTGGTCGAGCGTGTCCTCGGCGGTGACGTAGAGGCTCGCGCTGTCGGGCGCCCATGCGATCGACGCGACCGACCGGTCCCAGCCTTCGGTCAGCGCGCGCGTCTTGCCGGTGGCGAGCTCGCGCACCCACAGCACGGTGCGGTCGGACTCGTAGCCTGCACGCTTCATCGCCGCCCAGGCGAGCCAGCGGCCGTCGGGCGAGACCGCGGGCAGCGTGTCGGTGGCCGGGTTGGCAGCGGTGAGGTTGGTCGGCGGCGCCGAGCCGTCGGCGGGGGCGGCGAAGATGTCGAGATTGGTCGAAAGCGCCTCGTTCCGCCCAGCCTCGCGCAGCGCGAAATAGATGGTGCGTCCGTCGCGGCTCCACGCCACCTCCTCGCCCCCGCCCTGCGGCTTGGACGGCGTATCGCCGACCAGCGCGCCCTCGATCGCGTGGCCAGGCCCGGCGGCGCGGCCGTCGGCGAGCGGGATCACGAACAGCTGCGAACGCTGCCCGTCCGCCCACGCGTCCCAGTGGCGGACGAACAGCTGATCGTAGACGCGCGCCGATCCCTGATCGGGCGCGGGCTTGGGCTTGACCGCGTCGAGCGAGGCCGCACCGACCGGCCGGTCGGCCCACACCAGGATCGCGCCGCCGGTGGGCGAGACCTTGAACCCCGCGAGGTCATAGTCGCCGGTGACCTGCACCGCCGCGCCCCCGCCCATGCCGACGCGCCACACCGCGCTCTTGCCGCCCTTGCGGTCGGACAGGAAATAGAGCTGCCCGTCGGGACCGAAGGCGGCATCGCTCTCCTCCGCGTCGGGCAGCGAGGCGAACTTCTCCGGCGCGCCGCGCTTCGCCTTGAGGTCGAGCCGCCACAGATCGTGGCGCCCCTTGTTGGCGGCGAGATCGGTCTCGCGCTGGTCCCACACCAGCCAGCGCCCGTCAGGCGAGACGGCCGGGTTCGCCACGCGCGACAGCGAAACCAGGTCCTGCGGGGTGAACGGGCGGGCGGCGGCAGGAGCGGCAAGCGCGGCGGCAAGCGCCAGCAGGATGGGCATCTTCATCGCGCCGAGGTTAGCAAGCTGGAGCGCGCTGACAAGCCGGCCTTGCTACCGCCCCACCACGCGCGCCACCTCGCGCGCGACGATGCGTTCGACGATCTCGGGCAGATTGTCGTCGAGCCACGCCTTGAGCATCGGGCGCAGCATCTCGCGCACCAGCCCATCGAGCGTATTGGCATCGGCCTTGGGATCGATCGTCAGGCCGGCGAGCGCGGTAAGCGCCGCCCTGCTCGCCTGTTCGGTGCGGCCCGACAGCAAAGCGCCTGGGTCGTCCGCGGCGGGCGCCTCGCCCAGCTCGAGCACGTCCTCGTCGGACGCGGGGATTACGTGCGGGCGGCGCGCCGCATCGGTGTCGGCGGTGATGACGCGTTTGATCGAGGCGAGGATCTCCTCCATCGACGGATCGGGCGCGCGGTCGCTCATCGCCGCGATCATTCCCTATTCGCGCGGTCGAGTCACGGGGGACGGCGGCGCATCGGTGGAATCGTCCATCGGCGGCAGCGGCGTCACGTCGGGATCGGCCGGGGTCGCGCCGTTCGTGCGCGTGCCCTGCGCCTTATAGGCGGGATCGTCGCTCCAGTCGCCGAAGCGGCCGCGCACCTTGTTATAATTGGCGAGCGGATTGTAGAGCGCGCCGCCGTCGAGCCCGAGATCGCCCGCCTCGGCGCGCCCCATCGCGTTCAGCAGCGCGAAGCCCGCGACATATTGGTCGCGCTGTGCGGTGACGAGCGCGACCTGCGAGTTGAGCAATTCCTGCTCGGCGTTGAGCACGTCGAGCACGGTGCGCGTGCCCGCGCTGTTCTCGGCGCGCACGCCCTCGAGCGCGAGCTGGTTGGCCGAGACGCCCTGCTGGTTGGCGGCGATCGCCTCGCCCGCCGCCGCGAACACCGCGAAGGCGGCGCGCGCATTGGCGATCACCTGCCGCTCGACGTCGATGCCCTGCTCCAGCGCCTCGCTCTCCAGCGCCTGCGCCTGGCGCACGCGCGCGCTGACCAGCCCCCCCTGGTAGAGCGGCACGGTGAGCTGGAGTCCGACTGTGTTCTCCGACGCCTCCTGGCTGAAGCCCGGCGTGCCGGCGGGGAAGCCCGATGCCTGCGCGCGCGTGCCGAGATAATTGTTGTAGGCCGATCCGCCCACCGCCGCGAAGGTCGGCAGGCGCGCCGCGCGCTGGGTGCGCACGTCGTAATTCGCCGCCTGCGTCGCCGCGGTCGCCGACTGGATCGAGGGGCTGTTGCCAAGCGCGGTCTGGACCGCCTCGTCGGCGGTGGCGGGCAGCTTGGGCAGCGGCGGCGGGGTCTCGAGGTTCTCGGGCCAGGCGCCGACGATGCGGCGATACGCCTCGCGGCTGGAGGTGAGGTTGCCCTGCGCGGTGGCGAGCTGGCTGCGCGCGAGGCTCAGCCGCGCCTGCGACTGGGCGACGTCGGTGCGCGTGAGGTCGCCCACCTGGAAGCGGTCGCGGCTCGCGCGCAGATT
>CAXUGZ010000167.1:0-4072 GCA_964250685.1 uncultured Sphingomonadaceae bacterium | reverse complement strand
GCCTGCATGTTCATCGTGATGAGGATGTCGAACTCGTCCTCGATCGCGGCGACGAAGTCCATCACGGTCAGGCTGTCCCATTCGAGATCGCGCGCGAAGCTGGTCGCGCCCGACACGGCGACGCGCTTCTTGTTGAAGGGTTCGATCTGCCCGACCACCCGGGCGAAAATCTCGTCGCGCTCGCTCATCGGTGCGATCCTTATGAAAGTTGGCCGCCGCTTGCCAAACGATTGCGGCGCGAACGCGGCATCGTGCGTCAGGCGAGCGGCACCAGCTCCACCACGTCGAGCAGCGATTCCCAGCGCGGGTAGGGCAGGACCAGCCGCCAGCGCGCCGGCGCGACCCGCTCGATCACCCCGACCTCGTCGCGATCGGGATCGCGGCCGTAGCCGAGCGTCCCCGCCTCGTCCCCCACCGCCAGCGCGCCGAGGAACACCATCCGCGCCGCGTCGAGCGGATAGAGCCGTCCGCCCGGCCGCTGCGGCCCGTCGAGCGTGCGCAGCGCGCCGTCGGCGATGCGGCAGTGGAAGCCCGGCATGGCGACGAAATCGCGCCGGCCATGCTCGCGCGCGCCGAGCTTGATGATGCGGCAGCGATATTCGCCATCGGGCGGCGCGGGCGCGTCGAGCGCGGCGTCTGGCCGGAGCAATGCGCCCTCGGCGTCGATCCGCGCCCCCTCCCCCGCCGCGCGCGCCTGCGCCAGCGCTTCGCTCCAGGCGCGGCGCCAGTCGTGCAGGCGGGTGCGGTCGCGCTGCAGGATCAGCCCCTGCCAGTCGCGACGCGGCGCCGCCGACACAGCGCTTCCGGCAAGTGCGAGCATGATGAGGACGATGGCCGGAAGCGAGCGTCGCATCGCCATGGTCTACCGGCAATCGCGCCTACGGCAAAGCGCGGCCGCGCGTCGGCGCGAACGGCACGAGCATCGGCACGCGCGCGCGATAGGCGGCATAGTCCGCCTCGCCCAGCTCGGCGCCGAGGAAGCGCTCCTCCACCTTCGCCTTGAGCGCGAAGCCGAGCGCGATCAACGCCGCGCCGAGGAGCGACAGGGGCGTCGCCTTGACCGCCGCCAGCCCGATCGCGCCGACGATGATCGCGGCGTAGATCGGGTGGCGCACCCAAGCATAGGGCCCGCTGTCGACGATGCGATGCGCCTCGCGCCGCACGATCCCCGCCGCCCACAACGCGCCGAGATGGATGCGCGCCCACCAGGACAGCGCCAACCCCGCGCCGACGAGCGCGACCACCGCCCAGCCCAGCCACGGCGCGACCAGCCACAAGGGATGGCGCACGCGCGGGCTCTCGACGAACAGCGCGCCATAGCCGGCGAACGCGATCCACAGCAGCCAGCGATACGAGGACGGCGCGGCGACCGAGACGCGCGCGCCCGTCCAGAAGGCGGCGATCCACCAGCTGACGCCCCAGATCGCCCACAGCGCGGTCGCTGCCAGGGCATAGCGAAAGTTCATCGTGCCGCCCCCATCACATCGCCGTCCAGCCGCCGTCGATCGCGAGGTTGGCGCCGGTGATCGAGGCGCTTTCCTCGCGGCACAGATGGAGCAGCAGCGCCGCCACCTGCTCGACCGTGACGAACTCGCGCGTCGGCTGGCCGGCGAGCAGCACGTCGTTCATCACCTGCTCGCGCGTCAGCCCGCGCGCCTGCATCGTGGCGGGGATCTGGTGCTCGACCAGCGGCGTCCAGACATAGCCCGGGCTGATGCAATTGCAGGTGATGCCCGCGCGCGCGACCTCGAGCGCGACGGTCTTGGTGAGCCCGGCGATGCCGTGCTTGGCGGCGACGTATGCCGCCTTGAACGGCGAGGCGACGAGGCTGTGCGCCGATGCGGTGTTGACGATCCGCCCCCACCCCTTCGCCTTCATCGCGGGCAGCGCCGCGTGGATGGTGTGGAAGGCCGAACTCAGGTTGATCGCGATCACCTGATCCCATTTGTCGGGCGGGAACTCGTCGACCGGGGCGACATGCTGCACGCCGGCATTGTTGACGAGGATGTCGACCGGCCCGAGCACGGCGGTGCATTCGTCGATCATCGCCGCGATCTCCTCGGGGCGGCTCATGTCGGCGGGCGAATAGGCCGCGCCCGCGCCGGTCGCCTCCGCCAGCGCCGCGCGTTCGGCCTCGATCGCGCGCGCGTCGCCGAACCCGTTGATCATCACCGCCGCGCCCTCGGCGGCGAGCGCCTTGGCGCAGGCGAGCCCGATGCCCGAGGTCGATCCGGTGACCAGCGCGATCTTGCCTTTGAGGAACATGACGCCTCCCGCTAAAGGCGTCCGCTGTGCCGCGCGCGCGGCCGCCTTGCAACCATCGCGGCGCGGTCGCATTCTCCCCCTCAAGCCGCCAGCGGAGCATTCCATGCGTCTCGACGATTACCGGGAAAGCGACAATGTCGGCGATCAGCGCGGCGAGAACTTCGGCGGCGGCGGCGGGCCGGGCGGTGGAGGCCTGGGCGGCGGCGGGATCGGCATGCTGATCGGGCTGGTCGGCAGCCGCTTCGGCATCGGCGGCATCATCGTCGTCGTGGTAGGGCTGATGCTGTTCGGGATGAACCCGCTGGGCGGCGGGGGCAGCGGCGTCGTATCGCCGCAGCAGGGACAGCAGACGCAGGTCGGCCACGCGGTCGCGGTCAAGGCGTGCGCCGCCGACGCCGCCTCCACCTTCTCGTGCAAAGTGCTCGCCTCGACCGAGGATACGTGGGCGCGCATCTTCCAGGCCGAGGGCCGGCAATACGCGCCGCCCGGTTTGATCTTCTATTCGGGCAACGGCCAGTCGGGCTGCGGCGCGGCGCAGTCGGCGATGGGGCCGTTTTACTGCCCGACCGACCAGCGCGTGTACCTCGACACAGAGTTCTTCGGCGAGCTGCAGAACCGCTTCCACGCGGGCGGCGATTTCGCGCAGGCCTATGTCATCGCGCACGAGGTCGGCCATCACGTCCAGTATCTCACGGGGATCGCCGACAAGGTCCGCCGCGAGCAGCAGGCCGGCGACGAGGCGCACGCCAACGCGCTCCAGGTGCGGATGGAGCTGCAGGCGGATTGCTATGCGGGCGTGTGGGCGGCGAACAACCGCGACCGGCTCGACCCCGGCGACGTCGAGGAAGGCCTGCGCGCCGCCAATTCGATCGGCGACGACACGCTTAGCCGCGCGGCGGGCCACACCCCCGTGCCCGACAGCTTCACCCACGGCACCTCGGCCGAGCGCGTCGGCTGGTTGCGGCGCGGGCTGGAAAGCGGCGATCCCGCGCGGTGCGACACCTTCGCGGGGTCGATCGACTGACGTGGGGCCGGTGCTGGAGACAAGGCTGGACACCGCCGCCGAGGGCTTCCGCGCCAACGCAGCGCACAATCGCGCGCTCGCCGAGGGGCTGCGCGCGAAGGTGGCTAAGGCCGCGCTGGGCGGCCCCGAGCGCGCGCGCGAACGCCACGTCGCGCGCGGCAAGCTGCTGCCGCGCGATCGCGTGATGCGCCTGCTCGATCCCGGCGCGCCGTTCCTCGAGCTCGGCCAGCTCGCCGCGGGCGGCCTCTATGACGACGAGGTGCCCGGCGCGGGGATCATCGCCGGGATCGGCCGCGTCGCCGGACGCACGGTGATGATCGCCGCCAACGATTCGACCGTGAAGGGGGGCACCTATTACCCGCTCACCGTGAAGAAGCATCTGCGCGCGCAGGAGATCGCGCTCGAGAACCGCCTGCCGTGCATCTACCTGGTCGATTCGGGCGGTGCCAACCTGCCCCACCAGGCCGAGGTGTTTCCCGACCGCGATCATTTCGGCCGCATCTTCTTCAATCAGGCGCAGATGTCCGCGCGCGGCATCGCGCAGATCGCGTGCGTGATGGGAAGCTGCACCGCGGGCGGCGCCTACGTGCCGGCGATGTCCGACGAGAGCGTGATCGTGCGCGGCCAGGGCACGATCTTCCTCGCCGGGCCGCCGCTGGTGAAGGCCGCGACGGGCGAGGTGATCTCGGCCGAGGAGCTGGGCGGCGCCGACACGCACGGCCGCAAATCGGGCGTGGTCGATCACGTCGCCGAGGATGACGCGCACGCCCTGCTGATCGTGCG
>CAXUGZ010000166.1:0-4088 GCA_964250685.1 uncultured Sphingomonadaceae bacterium | reverse complement strand
GCTGGAGGCGGCCAAGGCCTATGCCGAGCGCCACGGCCTCGACTACCACGTCACCGCCGCATCGGGGCGCTCGCTCAAGCTCCAGGCCTATGCCGACAATTTCAAGGGTCCGGCGATCTAAGTTCTGCGCGACGCGATCCGATGGCCAAAGCGTCCGAGGGTTAAGGAGATATTAGGGTAATCGGTTCAGCTAGGAGGACGTTAAAAAAGCGTTTCCTCACCTCGAAAACTGGAACCGAAATGGCCCATAAACCGCAGTTCACCCTTGTCATGGTCGACGATGACGAGGACGAGGTGTTCATTACCCGACGGCTCGTGCGCCGCAGCGGGATAGTCAACGACTTCATATCGGAGCGGAAGCCGGAAAACCTGTTTCCGACTTTGGCCGGGCTGCACGACGACGATCACGCAGGAAACGACGTGATCGTGCTGCTCGACATCAACATGCCCCGCCAGGATGGCTTTGAGACGCTCCGGAAGATCCGGCAGAGCCGGGAGTTCGTGGATGTACCCGTCATCATGCTGTCGGCGTCGGACAACGAGGCGGACATGGTCGATGCCGCCAAGCTCGGCGCCAATGGCTACCTCGTCAAGCCGTTCCGCAGCGACGCGTTCTTCGCCGTTCTGAACGATGTTCCGCAGGTAAAGCATCAACTCGTCCTGGCGGCATGACGCGCCGCGCCCGCGCCAAGTCCCCGCCGGCGGTTGGCCGCCCGCTTCATCCCACCGGGGCGCGCGCGCCCCGGGCCATGACGGCTGCTCGCCAGGCGCTGATGCTGACGGAGCCGGAGCTCTCGCAGCGCGAGCGCGCGATGCGTCTGCTGATGGAGGGCGCGGGCGACTTCGCCATCATCCGGCTCGATCCGAACGGCCTGATCGTGCACTGGGACGAGGGCGCTCAGCAGCTGGTTCAATACAGCGCCAGCGAAGTCGTCGGGCGTCACTTCAGCCTGTTCTACACCGAAGAGGATCGGCGTGACGGGCTGCCCGAGCGCGCGCTCGCCAACTCGCTTGCGAACGGCCGCCACAATGTCGAGCATTGGTTCGTCAGCAAGGATACCGCCGGCTTCTGGGCCAGCAACGTGGTGATGCCGATGAACGATGCCGAGGGCGAGCTGATCGGCTTCGCCAAGATCGTCCGCAACATCACCAAGCGCCGCGAGGAAGATGCCGCGCTGACCAAGGCGAAGGAGGATGCCGAAGCCGCGGCGCGGACGGCGGAACTCCTGTCGGCCAAGGTACAGGCCGCGAACAGGGAGCTGCGCGAGGCCAATGACAGCCTGCAGCGGTTCACGTCGATCGTGGCGCACGATCTTCGCGCGCCGCTGCGCCGGGTGGAGACCTTCGTCCAGTTCCTGGTGGACGATTACGGCAGGACACTCGACGCCGAAGGTCGGGACATCATGGCGAGGCTCAACGCCGGGGTCGTGCGGATACGGCTGATGCTCACCTCGCTGCTCGATTATTCCAAGTGCAGCCGGGCGGCGATCGAGGGCAAGACGGCGGAACTGTCCCGGGTCGTCGATACCGCGTTGATGGACCTGGACCTCGACCCCGACGATGTCGATCTCAGTATCGATCTCGGCGGGGTGGAGCGGGTGGCGGGCGACGCGCAACTGCTCAGCCACGGGTCCATAATCTGGTCGGCAACGCGGTGAAATTCGGTCCGGTCGGCGCTCGCTCGATCATCAGGATAGCGGCGCGGAGCCTGGATCCGGACCGGGTGGAGGTCTCGGTGACCGACAACGGCATCGGCATCGAACCGCAATTCGCCGAACGCGTGTTCGACATGCTGTATCGGCTCCACAATGATGACGAATATGAAGGCACCGGCATCGGTCTGTCGGTGTGCCGCAAGATCATCCGCGATCATGGCGGCCAGATCTGGATCGATCCTGGCAGCGTGGAGGGCACGCGCGTCGTGTTCACGCTTCTGGCGGACCGGGGCGAAGCGGCGGGCCACGAACCCGCCGCGCTCGGGCAGGCAGCCGAACTGGAGGAATACGCGCTTCAGTGAGGCGTGCCCTTCGGCGGACCGCCGATGCTCCTCATTCGCCCGTGGGGAGATAGTGCGAGGTCCCCGCCAGCTCGAGCAGCCGCGCCGCCGCGAGGAAGTCGGCGCGCCGCGCCGCGCGCGTCTTGAGCGCCAGCGCGTCCTCGCCCCAATGTTGGGCCTGCCACAATTCGTCGAGATGCGTCGCGTCGAACGCCGCCTCGGCGCCGATCGCGCGCTCCGCCAGCGCCAGCGCCGCCACCAGCGAGCCGCCGATCGTCACCAACGGCGCCATCGCCGCGAGCGCGAACGCATCGCGCGCCGCCAGCGCCTCGGACAGCCGCGTCACCGTCGCGGGCGGCTGGGCGACGTGGCGGATGCCGTGCGTCACCGCGAAATGCACGTCGTAGCGCGCGCGCGCCCAATTGAGCAGCGGGTCCCACGCCGCCGCCTGCGCCGCGACCAGATCGGGCGGCGCGTCGGCGCGATAGCAGGTGAGGTCGCTTTCGGCATAGGCCGCGAGCGGGCGCGCGAACGCCGCCGGATCGGGCGCGACGCGGTCGATCGCGGCGTTGGCGAGCCCGGTCAGCGGCATCGCGCGCGGATCGATCTCCGCGCCCTGCGCGCGCCATTCCGCCGCGACCGCCTCGGCCAGCGCGCGCGTCGGCAGCACGAGCGCGGCGCGCGCGGGCGTCCGGACCGGCCGGCGATCGAGCAGGATCGCGCCGTCCGCCACCGTGACGTCGGCGTAGAACCGTTTCACAGCGCCTCGAGCAGTGCCACCAGCTCGGACGCATGCGCGGCCACCGCGTCCGCTCCCGCCTCGCGCAGTTCGTCCGCCGCGTGATAACCCCACGCGACGCCGATCGCCGCGCATCCCGCTGCCTTGGCCATCGCCATGTCGTAGCTCGTGTCCCCGATCATCGCGGTGCTCGCCGGCCCCGCGCCCGCGTCCGCCATCGCCTGCTCGAGCATCGACGGGTGCGGCTTGGAGGGGTGGCGGTCGGCGGTCTGGAGCGTGACGAAGCGCGCGTGGAGCCCGTGATACTCCAGGATGTGCGTCAGCCCGCGATCCGACTTGCCCGTGGCGACCCCCAGCAGCCAGCCGCGCTCGGCCAGGCCCGCGATCGCATCGGCGATGCCGTCGTAGAGCGGCTCCTCGGCCAGCCCGCGCGCGCGCAGATCGACGAACGCGGCCTTGTAGGCGGCGCACAGAGAGTCGTGCGCGGCGGCATCGCCCGCCGGGTGCAGCACCGCCATCGCCTGCGGCAGCGACAGGCCGATGATCGCGCGCGCGGCCGCGTCGTCGGGGGGCGATGCGATCCCGCACGCGGCGAAGCCGGCGCGGATGGCGGTGCAGATCGTCGCCTGCGAATCGACCAGGGTGCCGTCGCAATCGAACACCGCGAGCCGGTTCATCGGCTGCCGCGCGAGCGCCGCTCGCCCTTGCGTTCCTTGCGCCGCGCCTTGGCGGCGGCGCCCTCGGCCTTCTTCTTGCCTTCGGGCGTGTCGCTGAACTTGGGCGGATCGAACGGCAAGGCGTCGCCCGCCGCGCGATCGAAGCCGAGATGCGCCAGGCTCTCCTCGAAATGGCGCGGCGGATCGGCGGACACGTCGAGCAGCGAGCCGTCGGGGTGATCGACGCGCAGGCGGCGCGCGTGGAGGTGCATCTTGCGGCTGATCCCGCCGGTGAGGAAGGCGTCCTGCCCGCCATATTTGCCGTCGCCGACGATCGGGTGGCCGATCGCCGCCATGTGCACGCGCAACTGATGCGTGCGCCCGGTATAGGGCTGGAGCTCGACCCAGCAGGCGGCGTTGCCGGCGCGCTCGATCACGCGGTAGCGCGTGCGCGCGGCCGACCCTTCCTTCTCGTCGACGTGCATCTTCTCGCCGCCGCTCCCGGGCTGCTTGGCGAGCGGCAGCTCGATCATCCCGTCCTCGATCGAGGGCACCCCCGTCACCAGCGCCCAATAGAGCTTGCGCGCAGTGCGGCTGGAAAAGGCCTTGGCGAAATGCGCCGCCGCGTTCGCCGAGCGCGCGAGCAGCAGCACGCCCGACGTGTCCTTGTCGAGCCGGTGGACCAGCTTGGGGCGCC
>CAXUGZ010000165.1:3090-4090 GCA_964250685.1 uncultured Sphingomonadaceae bacterium | reverse complement strand
CAGCAGAGCGGTGCGATTGCGGCGGTAGAAAGCGGGCAGCGCGTACCAGGCCACCCCGGGCGCGCGATGATGCGCCGCGTGCAGGTTGTTGTTGAGGTAGAGCAGCGCCAGGGGGCCGCGATCCTCGACGATCGCCACGCAGCGGCGCGGATCGGAACCCGCACGATGCTCGGCGAACGAGCGCAGCAGCGTCAGCGCGGTTCCCGGATAGACGCAGCACAGCAGGTACGCGCCGATGCCGAAGCCGCACAGGTTGAGCCAGAGCAGCACGCCCAGCATTGCGGCGAGATGCGGCAGCCAGTCCCGCGCGGCGGCGCCGGGCGACCGGACGGAACGGCGAGCCTCGCTCCACAGGAAGCGCGCAATCACGAGCGGCGGTCCGAACACGAGGCGGCCGAGCAGCGTCGCTTCGAGGCGCCCCAGCAGCAATGGTCCGCGGCCCTCGCGCCCGGTGAGATAGCGCGATTCGGGATCGTCGAGTGGATCGGTGATCGCCGCGGTCCGGTGGTGGGCGAGGTGGGTGCGGCGGTAGATGGCGTAAGGCAGCCAGAGCGAGAGCGGCACGCCCCCGATCGGGCCGTTCACCCATGCATGCGACGTGGGATGGCCATGGATCGTTTCGTGCTGGAGCGAACCATGCCACGCGACCAGCCAGCCGCCGGCGACGACCAGCGCCCATTGCGGGAACGCCGCATGACACCAGGTCAGCGCCAGCCAGCCCGCGTAGATCACGCCCGCGAGCAGCAATGTCGGCCGCTCCAGCCCGCGTGCGTGCGGCGATCGGCGCATCAGGAGGTCGCCTCGTCCAGCGCCGATGCGCCGCCCGGCAGGATGCGCAGCTGGACCTCGCCCTGCGTGACCAGGCTGCCTGGCGGTACGTCTTTCAGCAGCCACACGTTGCCGCCGATGGTCGATCCGCGCCCGATGGTGACACGCCCGAGGATGGTCGCGCCGGCATAGATCACCACGTCGTCCTCGATGATCGGATGGCGCGCGAAAC
>CAXUGZ010000165.1:0-3080 GCA_964250685.1 uncultured Sphingomonadaceae bacterium | reverse complement strand
CGGACGCCGCCGTCGCCGTCGGCCTTCAGGCGGCGCGCGCCGAGCGTGACGGCCTGGTAGAGGCGGACGCGCGCGCCGATGATTGCGGTCTCGCCGATCACCACTCCCGTGCCGTGGTCGATGAAGAAGCTCGGCCCGATTGTGGCGCCGGGATGGATGTCGATGCCGGTGCGTGAGTTCGCCAGTTCGGAGATGACGCGCGCGACCAGCGGCGCGCCCAGCGTATGCAGGCTGTGGGCGAGGCGGTGGTGGAGCATTGCGAGCGCGCACGGATAGCAGATCAGGATCTCGTCCACGCTGCGCGCCGCCGGATCGCCGAGGAAGGCGGCCTGCACGTCGCTGTCGACGCGGATGAGGGGCAGCCCCTCGGCGAAATGCCGCAGGATCGTGGCGGCGTCGCCATCGTCGAAGGGCACGCTGTTTTCGGTGTCCCAGTAGCGCAGCTCCAGTCGAACCTCGCCCAGCAGCGTCTGCAGCCCGCGGTCGAGCACCTCCGACACGTAGGCATCCTCGTCGGCGTGCCCGTGCGCTTCGCCCAGGCGCTGCGGAAACAGCGCGGCGCTCAGATCGGCCACCGCCGTCTCGATCCGGCGGCGCGACGGAAAGCCGTCGACGCCGACCTCGAGGTGGCGATGGTGCACCTCGCGCCAGGTCCGGCGCACCGCGCGAAGGCCGCGCGCGACCGCCGCGACGTCCCACGGGCTCCGGTCGGCGGAGGGCGTGCCTGCCTCGACGGGATGCGAACGCTGCAACCGCGTCATCCGCGCGCACCCGGCTGGCGCGTCGCGGGACGCCGCCCGCTCACCGTGTCCCGGCGGATCAGTTCGCCGAGCAGCGACTGGCCCTGATCCCAGCTTCCAAGCCCCGAATCGGCATTGATGTGACCTACCTCGCCCGCATCGTGGAGGCGTGCCGCCCAACAGGCGGCCAGCCCGCGCAAGGTGGGGAAGCTCGCATAGGGATCGTTCCGGCTCGCGACGAGGATCGTCGGGAACGGCATCGCGCCGCGCGGGATCGGCGCGAAGCGCCCCAACCTGGGATCCGCGCCGTCGCGCTCCACGTCCGGCGGCGCCACCAGCAGCGCGCCCGCTACCTTTTGCGCGCTGCGCCGCGCGACACGGGCCCACCACACGACGGCGAGGCACCCCAGGCTATGCGCCACGAGCACGGGATGACCATCGGCATGCTCGATCGCCGTCGCCAGGCGGGCGATCCACGCGGTGCGGGTCGGGTCGTCCCATGCGCCGAGCTCTACGCGCCGGCAGTCGCGCCGCTCACGCTCCCAGCGGCTTTGCCAATGCTGCGGGCCCGAGGAATGGAGACCGGGAACGATGAGGCAGGCCATGGCGCAGCTCCAGAACGAGCCGCGATCATATCCCTACTGCATCGCTGGGGTATCGGCAATTTCTGTGCGGCGGCAAAGCTTTGGTTGGCGCCGCGATCCTGGTTCGGATGACCGAACGAAAGAAAGCGGCTCGACGATGATCCGTCGAGCCGCAGGTGACGCCTAGGGAGTCTGCTCAGGCGTAACTGTCAGAGGGAGTTCGACGCGTTGCCACCGGTGGCATCAATCGCATTGCCACCTGCGTCGAGGGCGTTGCCGGCGGGCTCGACGCCATTCTCGAGCGCGGCGTTGGTATCACCGATCGTCGTATCGGCGTTGGCGGTCGCATCCGTGGTGGAGGCATTGCTGCCGTCGCCATGCTTCGAGCAGGCGCCCAAGGCGAGAGCCGCAACCAATGCGAGCGCCGCAATTCCGGTCTTCATCAACAACCTCCGTCTGGATAATTCCTACGGAACCAGTAGGTAATAACGCGGCGGCGTCGCGTCAATGGGAACTCGCGTCGGTTCCCGGCGAATGTGATCGGCAATCCCGCCCGGATCGCCGCATCAGGTCTCGCGCAGGACCGTCGCCGGGGTCGCCGCGAGCGAGCGGAGGCTGCCGATCAGTCCGACCCCCGCCGTCACCGCGATCGAGACCGCCAGGGTCGCGGCGACCACCCCCAGGTCCGGCGCCCAGCGCAGCGCGAGCACGCGCGTCACGACGTACCAGCCGCCGAGGCCGCCGATCGCGAGCGCCACGCCCGCGAGCAGCGCCGAGAGCAGACCATATTCGATCGCCTGGCCGAGCAGCACCTGCCGCCGGCTGCCGCCGAGCAGCTTGAGGATCGCGATGTCGGTGCGCCGCGCGCGTTCGGACGCGGCGACCGCGCCGATCAGCACGACGATCCCCGCCGCGACGGTCACCGCCGCCGCCGCGCGCACCGCGAGCGCGATCCGCCCGAGCAGGTCGCCGATCTGGCCGATGATGTCGCCGGTGCGGATCATCGACACCGACGGCAGTGCATTCGCGACCGCGCGCGCGATCGCGCCGTCGCGGTCCGGCGGCACATAGATGCTGGCGAGCATCGCGTGCGGCGCCTCCTCGATATAGCCGCGCGAGAAGACCAAGGCGAAATTGAGCCCGAACCCGCCCCAGTCCACCCGGCGCAGCGCCGCGATCCGCGCGGTCACGTCGACGCCGAGCACCGAGACGGTGATCGTGTCGCCGATCCTTAGGCCGAGCGCGCGCGCCGCCTTGTCCTCCAGCGACACCAATGGCGGGCCGCGATACGTCGCCGGCCACCAGCGTCCCGCGACGACCGCGTTGCGCGGCGGCACGGTCGCCGACCAGGTGATCGTGCGATCGCCCTTGAGGATCCACGCGCTCGCCGGCAGCGCCTTCATGTCGCCCACGCGCCGGCCGTTGAGCGCCACGATCGCACCGCGCAGCGACGGCACCGCCTCGATCACCGCGCCCGGCGCCGCGCGGGTGACCGCCGCGCGGAAGCGGGCGGTATCCTCGGGCTGGAGGTCGATCGCGAAGAAGCGCGGCGCCTTGGCGGGGGCGGCGTCGCGCATCTCGCCCGACAGGCTGGTATCGATCACCGCCAGCGCCACGAACAGCGAGAAGCCGAGGCCGAGCGCCACCACCAGCCGGTCGGTCGCGGCACCCGGGCGGTGGAGGTTGGCTAGCGCCAGCCGCAGCAGCGGGCGGCGCGGCCTGGGAAGGCGCGCGAGCGTAGCGCGCAACGTCAGCC
>CAXUGZ010000164.1:3623-4107 GCA_964250685.1 uncultured Sphingomonadaceae bacterium | reverse complement strand
GGGGTCGGCCGCGTGGTCGAACTGCAGAGCCAGGAGATCGCCGGCGCGAAGCTCGAGCTCTATGTGCTGCGCTTCGAGAAGGAGCGCATGACGCTGCGCGTGCCCACCAACAAGGCCGAGAGCGTCGGCATGCGCAAGCTGTCGTCCAACGTGACGATGAACGAGGCGCTCGCCTGCCTCAAGGGCAAGCCCAAGGTCAAGCGCACGATGTGGTCGCGCCGCGCGCAGGAATATGAGGCCAAGATCAACTCGGGCGATCTCTCCTCGATTGCCGAGGTGGTGCGCGACCTGTTCCGCGCCGAGGACCAGCCCGAGCAGAGCTATTCCGAACGCCACATCTTCGAGGCGGCGTGCAGCCGGCTGGCGCGCGAGCTGGCGGCGATGGAGGCGGTCGACGAGCCCACCGCGCAGGTCAAGATCCTCGACATCCTGCGCGCCGCGGCGGCGATCCACAACAAGGCCTGATCGGGGGGGGGACCCCGAC
>CAXUGZ010000164.1:0-3613 GCA_964250685.1 uncultured Sphingomonadaceae bacterium | reverse complement strand
GCTGAGGCGATGGGGCCGCAGGGGCTCGTCGGCATCGAGAACCGGCTGATGGCGCTGTCGGACGCGATCGGACGCCGTTTCTTCCTGCAAGGCGCGGAAACGATCCGCGCCGCCGGGATGACGCTGGCGTGAGATTGCTCGCGCCTCCCCCGTTTGCCCTGAGCTTGTCGAAGCCTGTCCTGAGCGACGCCGCAGGCGGCGTCGAAGGGGGCTGCCCTTTCTACAGCAGAAAGACGGCGCTTCGACAGGCTCAGCACGAACGGTAAAGAACGATTCGATCCAAAAACATCGCGCTCTAACGCGCGAGCGGCATCCTTGCGGCGAGCGTCGCGGCCCAGATCACCAGCGCCAGCAGCACCGCCCAGGTGAGGATCGCGCCGGCCGCGCGCGGCGCGTTGGGGGCCGGACGGTCCATTCCGAACGGATGGAGCAGGCGCGCGATCACGAGCACCGCGCCGAGCAGCCACAGCCGGGTCGATCCGCCCGCGCACAGCTCGATCAGCATCATCAGGATGAGCGCGATCGGCACATATTCGGTGAAGTTGGCATGCGCGCGCATCCGCGCCTCCACCGCCGGCTGGCCGCCGTCGCCGACCGAGACGCGGTTGCGCCGGCGCAGCAGCGAGAGGCGGACGCCGAGCCACAGGTCAAGCAGCCCCATCGCCGCGGCGACGAGCAGGGTGATGACGGGGAACGCGACATGGCTCATGGGGTTCGGGTCCTCTCCGCGCGCATGATGGCGTGCGCGCGCTTGCAACGCGAGGCGAAATCGCTATAGGCCAGCGGCTTCGCGACGCGTCCGGCCATCGGCCCGCGGCTTCCGGGCCGTCAGGGACGAAGGCAGGGCGCGTCCTTCGTTAAAGCCAGCCAAGAACAGGTGCCGAGATGGCCGTCCCCAAAAGAAAGACCTCGCCGTCGCGCCGGAACATGCGCCGCAGCCATCACGCGCTGACCGTCGACTCGTTTCAGGAATGCCCGAATTGCGGCGAGCTCAAGCGCCCGCACCACGTCTGCGGCCAATGCGGCTTCTACAACGGGCGCGAGATCCTGCCGGTCGCCAACTGAGTTCGAGCGGACGCGTCGACGCCATGGAGCCGCATCTCGCGATCGACGCGATGGGCGGCGATGGCGGTCTGCCGCTGATCGTGGCGGGGGTGGAGCGCGCGCTGACGCGCGACCCGGCGCTCAGCTTCACCCTGTTCGGCGACGAGGCGCGGCTCGCGACCGAATGCGCGCGCCATCCGGCACTCGCCCACCGCGTCGCGGTCCGTCATTCGCCCGAGACGATCAGCGGCGAGGATAAGCCCTCCCAGGCGATCCGCCGCGCCAAGGTCACCTCGATGGGGATGGCGATCGCGGCGGTGAAGGCGGGCGAGGCGGCCGCCGCCGTTTCCGCCGGCAACACCGGCGCGCTGATGGCGATGGCCAAGCTGTCGCTGCGCATGATCCCCGGGATCGATCGTCCCGCGCTCGCCGCCCTGCTGCCGACGCTGGGTGCGCACGACCTGGTGATGCTCGACCTCGGCGCAAACACTGAATGCGACGCGGGCAATCTGTTCGAGTTCGCGGTGATGGGCTCGGCCTATGCGCGCATCCTCCACGATCTCGACCAGCCGAGCGTGCGCCTGCTCAACATCGGCACCGAGGCGCTCAAGGGCACCGAGGCGCTGCGCGAGGCGGCGGCGATGCTGCGCGCGGCCGATCACCTGCCGCTGCGCTTCGACGGATTCATCGAGGCGAGCAGCCTCGGGCGCGGCGAGGCCGACGTGATCGTCTCCGACGGCTTTTCGGGCAATATCGCGCTCAAGACCGCCGAGGGCACCGCGCGCTTCATCGGCGACCTCATCCGCCGCTCGTTCATGAGCTCGCTGCGCTCGAAATTCGGTTTCCTGCTGTCGCGCCCGGCGCTCAACCTGCTGCGCCACGGGCTCGATCCCAATCTGCGCAACGGCGCGGTGTTCCTCGGGCTCAACGGCACGGTGGTGAAGAGCCATGGCGGCACCTCCGAAGAGGGGTTCGCGACCGCGATCGGCGTCGCCGCCAAGCTCGCGCGCGGACGCATCACCGATCGCATCGCGCAGGACCTGGCGCGCATCCGCGCGCCGCACGCGGCCACGGCATGAGCCCCGCGGCGCCGCGCCGCGCGGTGATCGCGGGCACCGGCTCGGCGCTTCCCGCGCGCCGCGTGAGCAACGCCGAGCTTGCCGAGACGGTCGACACCTCGGACGATTGGATCGTCGAGCGCACGGGCATCCGCGCGCGCCATATCGCCGGCGTGGGCGAGACCAGCGGCAGCCTCGCCGCGGATGCGGCGCGCGCCGCGCTCGCGGCGGCGCGGATCGAGGCGAGCGCGGTCGACCTCCTCATCGTCGCCACCGCCACACCCGACCAGACCTTCCCCGCCACGGCCACCAAGGTGCAGGACGCGCTCGGCATCCGCGATTGCATCGCGTTCGACGTGGCGGCGGTGTGCTCGGGCTTTCTCTATGCGCTCGCGGTGGCGGACAGCATGATCCGCGCGGGCGGGGTGCAGACCGCGCTCGTGATCGGCGCCGAGACGTTCAGCCGCATCCTCGACTGGGAGGACCGCGCGACCTGCGTGCTGTTCGGCGACGGCGCGGGCGCGGTGGTGCTGACCGGCGAAGCGGGGGAACGCGGCATCCTCGCCACCGCGCTCCACGCCGACGGGCGGCACAACCAGTTGCTCTACGTGGATGGCGGCCCCTCCACCACGGGGACGGTCGGCAAGCTCAGGATGCAGGGACGCGAGGTGTTCCGCCACGCCGTCGTTAATCTGGCGGCAGTGCTGACCGAGGCGGTCGCCAAGGCCGGAATCAGCGTCGCCGATGTGGATTGGGTGGTGCCGCATCAGGCCAATCGCCGCATTCTCGACGCGACCGCGCGCAAGCTCGGCCTGCCGCCCGAACGCATGATCGTGACCGTCGACGAGCATGCCAACACCTCGGCCGCGTCGGTGCCGCTCGCGCTCGACGCCGGCGTGCGCGACGGGCGCATCAAGCGCGGCGACCTGATCGTGTTCGAGGCGATGGGCGGCGGCTTCACCTGGGGCGCGGCGGTGGCGCGGTTCTAGGCGCGGCCGGCGCGGCCTTTCTCGAACACTCCCGCTTGTCGTCGCACCGCCTTGGGCGTTATGGAACGGGCCTGAAACGGTATGCGGGGAAAAGATGGCCGAATCGCACACGCTGACGCGGGCCGACCTCGCCGAGGGGCTGCACGGCTATATCGGCCTGCCGCGCTCGCAATGCGCCGCGATCGTCGAGCAGGTCATCACGCACGTCTGCATCGCGCTCTCGCAAGGCGAGAACGTCAAGATCTCGGGCTTCGGCACCTTCGTGCTGCGCGACAAGGCGGAGCGGATCGGGCGCAACCCCAAATCGGGGGTCGAAGTGCCGATCGCGCCCCGCCGGGTGCTCACCTTCCGCGCCAGCCAGTCGCTGCGCGACCGCATCGTCCGCGCCGGCTGACGCCGGTGGCAGACGCGTCCGACCAGGCGGAGGGCGCGTTCCGCTCGATCGGCCAGCTCGCGGCCGAGCTCGGCCTGCCCCAGCACATCCTGCGCTATTGGGAGACGCGCTTCCCGCAGCTCCGCCCG
>CAXUGZ010000163.1:0-4167 GCA_964250685.1 uncultured Sphingomonadaceae bacterium | reverse complement strand
AGCAGGGAAGCGAGGGCCATCAGGGGCGCGAAAGGCCGCTTGTGACCCGGAACCATGGGGGTCTCCTAAAGCCTGATCGTCCGAGGGGGAAGCGCCATGCGCTCGCGCCGATCGCACTGGCGCGCAAGGCAAAGGTTTGGCAAGCGGGGGAATGCCCCGCCCCTCCCCCAGCGCCGCCGGCGCCCCGCTCGCGCTCGCCATCTTCACGGGCGTGCTGATCGGCGCGTGGCTGCACCAGCCCTCGGCAGGTCTGGTGGCGGGGGTGGCGGCGGGCGCCGCGATCGCGATCGCGGTATGGCTGGTCGATCGGCGGCGGATCGGGCGGTAGGGCTTCTTCTTCCAGGCTCACGCTGACCGGGCCGAGGCCCTATCGCAACCGCCGCCCCGCCCAGATCACGCGGCCGATGACGGTGAGGGCTGCGCGATCGGTGTCCGGCCAATCGGGGCTGGCCGGATTGTCGCTCAGCACCGCGACGCCCCCGCCCGCGCGCAGCGCCACGCGCTTGACGATCAGCGCATCGCCGACGCGCAGCACATAGATGCCGTCGCGCAGTCGCGCGGCGGCGTCGTCGCGGTCGATCAGGATGTCGTCGCCGTCGCGCAGCGTCGGCGCCATCGACTCCCCCGCGACGCGGATCATCGACAGCGCCGCGGTGCGCCCCACGCCAAGCTCGCGCAGGAGCTCGGGCGGAAAGGTCATGCCCGCCCGCGCGCGCTCCTCGCCCGCGATCGCGCCCGGCCCGGCCGAGGCGCGCACGTCGATCCGGGGAACCGTCACCAGATCGCGCGCGGCCGGCGCGGCGGATGCCGGCCCGCCCAACGTCTCCTCGGGCACATCGAAATAGCGCGCGAGCAGGCGCCGGTCGCGCTCGGCCAGCAGGCGCGGGGTGCCGCGCTTGACGTATTGCTGGATGTACGCCGGGTTGCGGCCGAGCATGCGCGACAGCCCGGCATAATCCTCATGCCGGTCGCGGATCAGCGCCTCCAGCATCGCGCGGGCATCGTCCTCGACCATTCACCTCCGATATCGATAGGAAATTTCCTAGACAAGTAGGAATTGCTGCGAGATTTAGAACATATCAGGAACGAGAGGACGAGTCGTGAGCTTGCTGCATGCCATCGAGACCCATCTGCGCGCGACCGGCATCGCGCCCACCCGCTTCGGGCGCGACGCGCTCGGCGATCCGCGCCTCGTGCGCGACATGCGCGCGGGCCGCATGCCGCGCCCCGCGACCGAGGCGCGGCTGCGCGCCTATCTGCGCGAGCAGGAGGGGATGCGCTGATGGACGTGCAGACCAGACTCGCGCGCGCCCTGCTCGACCGCGCCGGCGAGGGCGCGCACGTGGTGCGGGCGCGCAGCCGTCCCTGGGCGAGCGCGACCTTCACCGGCCTGCGCCACGTCCTCACCGTCGCGATACGCGCGGAGCGGGCGGATGCGTTCGCCGACGGGCTGGAGGAGAGCGCGTTCGACCTCCCCCGCCATTTCGTCGCCGACATCGCGCTCGCGGGCCGGAGCGGGACCGGCGGCACCGTCCTGCTCGAGATCGAGGCGCTCACCATCGAGGAGCATTGAGTTGGGCCGGCGGCGGGCGAGGCGCGGAACGAACCGGCGCCGCGTCACGTTCAAACCGCCATGTCCGTGACGACGCTCCGCCATGTCGACGACGCCGCCGCCGGGATCACGCGCCGTCGCGCCGGGCGCGGATGGGGCTATTTCAGCGCCGATGGCGGCCGCATCACCGATCGCGACGAGATCGACCGGCTCAACAAGATCGCGCTGCCCCCCGCCTATCGCGACGCGTGGTTCTGCCCCGATCCGCACGGCCATATCCAGGCGACCGGGATCGACGATCGCGGCCGCAAGCAATATCGCTATCACGCCGATTTCCGCGCGGCGCAGGACGCGCAGAAATATGAGCGCTGCGCCGATTTCGGCCGCGCGCTCCCACGGCTGCGCGCGCGGGTCGAGGCCGATCTGGAGCACCGCACGCTGGACCGCGACACGGTCGTCGCCGCGGTCGTGCGGCTGCTCGATCTCGGCCACATCCGCGTCGGCAACGAGGCCTATGCCAGGGAAAACCGCAGCTTCGGCGCGACCACTCTGCGCAACCGCCATGCCAAGGTGAGCGGCGGCACGCTGCGGCTCGAATATGTCGGCAAGTCGGGCAAGAAGCAGCGGCTGACGATCAACGACCGGCGGCTCGCGCGCATCGTCAGGCGCACGCAGGACTTGCCCGGGCAGCACCTGTTCGAATATCTCGACGGGGACGGCAAGCCGCACGCGGTCGGCTCCGCCGACGTCAACGCCTACATCCGCGAGGCGACGGGCGGCGACTTCACCGCCAAGCATTTCCGCACCTGGGGCGCGAGCCTGCTCGCGTTCGAGCACATCCTCGACGCCGGACAGGGGGGCAGGCTCAGCCTGAAGCCGATGCTCGAGGCGGTGGCGGCGGCGCTGGGCAACACGCCCGCGATCAGCCGCAAATCCTATGTCCACCCCTCGCTGATCGCGCTGTGCCGCACCGGCGACGCGACCGGCATCTGCACGCTCAAGCTGCCGCGCGCGACGCGTTGGCTGAGCCCGCGCGAGCGCGCGCTGATCGGCTTCCTCGACGAGATCGCCGCGCTCTCCGAGGAGCAGGCCAAGGCCGCCTGATCCCGACAGCCTCGTCCGGAACCGCGCCGCGCGCTTCCGGTTGTGTCCCACGAACAAGAGGAGATGTACGATGCCGACCGACAGCGAAATCGAAGCCCGTTTCTGGAAGGACCTCAAGTCCGCGCCGTTCGTCATGCTCGGCCTGGTCGGTGCGCGCGACGGGCACACCCAGCCGATGACCGCGCAGTTCGAGGGCGAGAGCGGCCCCTTGTGGTTCTTCGCCGCCAAGGACAACAGCCTGATCGAGGGGCTCGGCCAATCGAACCGCGCGATCGCCGCCTATGTGTCCAAGGGTCACGACCTGTTCGGCGCGATCCACGGCACGCTCAGCGTCGACACCAACGAAGCGACGATCGACCGGCTGTGGAACCCGCATGTCGAGGCGTGGTTCGAGGGCGGCCGCAACGACCCCAAGCTCGCGCTGCTTCGCCTCGATACCGACAAGGCCGAGTTCTGGCTGAGCGGCAGCTCGATCGGCGCCGCGATCACGCGCCTGTTCGGCAAGGACCCCAAGGAAAGCTACAAGGACAATCAGGCGGAGGTGACGCTATAGCGTCGGTTCGGCGGCGCACAATCGCCGCCGCACCGGAGGTGTGGTTCGGGGATCCACCGAATGGAAGGTCAGGCCACGGTCACCCGGCCGATCCGAATAGCGGCAAGGCCGCCTCTTCCTGCCCCGCCGCGTCGAAGTTGGACACGGTCACGCCGACCAGCCTGATCCCCCGCCCGGGCGGATAGATCGAGCGGGTCAGGGCGAGGCTCGCGCCGCGCAGCTGCGCCCGATCGGCTACGCCGCCGGCGTAGCTGCGGCTGCGCGTGATCTGGCGGAAGTCGCCGAACTTGACCTTGACCGTCACCGTGCGGCCGAACGCCTGCGCCTGCTCGCACCATTCCCAGACGTCGTCCGCCATGCGAAGCACGCCCGCCTCGATCTCGGCCGCCTCGGTCAGGTCGCGCCCGAAGGTGGTCTCCGATCCCGACGACTTGCGGATGCGATGCGGATTGACCGGCCGATCGTCCCGCGCCCGCGCGATCGCGTGATACCAGCCGGCCGCACTGCCGAAATGCTGCTCCAGAAAGGCGAGCGACTTGGCGCGCAGGTCGGCGCCGGTCTCGATCCCCAGCCGCTTCATCTTGGCCGCGGTGACCGGGCCGACCCCGTGGAAGCGCGCCACCGGCAAGGTCTCGACCCACGCCGCGCCCATGTCGGGCGTGACCGCGAACTGCCCGTCGGGCTTGCGCTGGTCGGAGGCGAGCTTGGCGAGGAACTTGTTGTACGAGATGCCCGCCGACGCGGTGAGGCCGGTTTCCTCCAGAATGCGCGCGCGGATCGCCTTGGCGGTCGCCCACGCGGTCGCCAGCCCGCGCCGATCCTCCGTCACGTCGAGATAGGCCTCGTCGAGCGACAGCGGCTGGATCAGCGCGGTGAACTCGGCGAAGATCGCGTGGATCTGCCGCGACACCGCCTTGTACACCTCGAAGCGCGGCCGCACGAACACCAGATCGGGGCA
>CAXUGZ010000162.1:0-4227 GCA_964250685.1 uncultured Sphingomonadaceae bacterium | reverse complement strand
TCGATCGACATCAACTCGGGCCGCTCGACGCGCGAGCACAATATCGAGCAGACCGCGACCGCCACCAACCTCGAGGCGGCGAACGAGATCGCCCGCCAGCTCAGGCTGCGCGACATGGCGGGCCTGATCGTGATCGACTTCATCGACATGGAGAACACCTCCAACAACCGCAAGGTCGAGCGCGCGATGAAGGAGGCGCTCAAGAACGATCGCGCGCGCATCCAGGTCGGCCGGATCTCCGGATTCGGGCTGTTCGAGATGAGCCGCCAGCGGCTGCGCACGGGGGTGCTCGAGGCGTCCACCCGGATCTGTCCGCATTGCGAGGGATCGGGCTTCATCCGCACCGCATCGTCCTCGGGGCTGCAGGCGCTGCGCCTGCTGGAGGAAGAGGCGGCGCGCGGGCGCGGATCGCTGCTGTGCCTGCGCGCGTCGCAGGAGGCGGCGCTGTACGTGCTCAACCGCAAGCGCGGCGAGCTGGCCGATATCGAAGACCGCTACGGGGTGATGATCGAGGTGCTGAGCGACGGCACGCCCGAGGGCGCGCGCATGTCGGTCGAGGCGGGCGGTCCGCCGCCGAGCCACGCGCCGCGCCTGCCGCAGCCGATCGCGGCCGAGCCCGACGACGATCTGACCGACGAACCCGAGGATGAGGACGAGATCGAGGAAACCGCCGAACCGCGCGAGCGCGAAGGTGAGCCGGGCGAGACCGAGGCCGAAGGCGTCCGCCGCCGCCGGCGGCGGCGTCGCCGCGGCGGCGCGCGCCGCGATCGTCCCGAGGGCGAGGAGGAGGCCGAGGTCGCCTCGCCCTCCGCCGAGGAAGCCGAGGGCGAGAGCGAGGCCGAGCCGGTCGCGCGCGAAGGCGCCGACGCCGTTGAAGCCGTCGACGATGGCGAGGAGCGGGGCCGGCGCGGCCGACGCGGACGGCGTGGCGGACGCCGCCGCGGCGCGCGTGACGCGGGCGCTCCGGCGGAGGGAAGCGCCGAGCCGGAGGCGGCAGACGCGGCGGAGGCTCCCATCGAATCGTCATCGGTGGAACAGCCCGTGTCGGACGAGCCCGTGGCAGAGAAGCCGGCGGCGCGCCGCCGTCCGCGCGCACGCAAGGCGGGGGCACCGTCGCCGGTCGAGAGCCTCGCACCGGCGGTCGAGTCGGTCGCGGACGAGCCTGCCATCGCCGAGCCGGTGAGCGACGAGCCCGTCGCCACCGAGCCCGCGCCGCCCAAGCGCGCGCGGCGCGGCAAGGTTGCCGACGAGGCCGAAGCGGCCGCTCCGGCGCCGCGCCGCCGCCGCCCCGCCGCGCCAGCGGACGAGCCGGCTCCGGCGATCGCTCCGGCCCCCGCTGCGATCGAGGCGGAACCGGCCGAGGAGGCGCTTCCCGCCGAGGGCGCGGGCGCAGTCACGGACGATGCCGACGACGCCGCCGCGTCCTCGCAGGAACCGCGCCGTGGCTGGTGGCAGCGTACCTTCGGCTGACACGGGGGTGCGGGATGTGCGGATGAAGGGGCCGCTGCCGGGGCTGGCGCTGGCGGGTATCGCCGGCGCCGTGCTCGGCGCGGTCGGTGCGCGCGCCGCGGCCGACCCGCCCGACCGCGCCGCGGTCGAGGCGGTGGTGCACGATTACATCCTCGCGCATCCCGAGATCATTCCGGAGGCGATGACGCGGCTCCGGTCGCGCGAGGCCGCGAAGGCGATCGCGGCCGAGCGCGGGGCGATCGAGGCGCCGTTCGCGGGCGCGTGGGCGGGCAACCCCAAGGGCGACGTCACCTTGGTGATGTTCACCGATTACAGCTGCGGCTTCTGCCGCGCGAGCGCGCCCGACATCGATCGGCTGCTCGGCGCGGATCCCCGCCTCAAGGTGGTGTGGCGCGAGATCCCCGTGCTCGGGCCGCAGAGCGAGGCGGCGGCGCGCGTCGCGCTCGCCGCCGCCAAGCAGGCGCGCTATCTGCCCTTCCATCGCGCGCTGTTCGCGGGCGGGCGGGCCGATGCGGCGCACCTCGCCGCCGCGGGCAGGCAAGCCGGCCTCGATCCGAACCGCCTCGCCGCCGACGGCAAAGGCGCCGATATCGCGCAAGAGCTGGACGCCAATATCGCGCTGGCGACCCGCATCGGCGTCAGCGGAACGCCCGCCTTCATCATCGGCACGCGCATGCTGAGCGGCGCGATCGGCCACGATGCGCTCGCCAAGGCGATCGCCGAGGCGCGCAAGGGCTGACGCCCCATCCTCAATAGGCGTTGCGGTGGACCACCACCCGGAGCGTCGAGAGCAGGATCGAGATGTCGCGCCAGATCGTCCAGCCGTTGAGATATTCGAGGTCGGCGTGAAGCCGGTTGGCGAGGTCCTCGCGCTCGCGCGTCTCGCCGCGATAGCCGCGCACCTGCGCCAGGCCCGTCAGGCCGGGCTTGGAGGCGTGACGATGCCAATAGCGTTCGTCCACCTCCCAGAACAGTTCGTTGCCGGCGAGGCTGCCGAGCGCGTGCGGGCGCGGGCCGACCAAGCTCATCTCGCCGCGCAGTACGTTGAACAGCTGCGGCAGCTCGTCGACGCTGCTCGCGCGGATGAACCGGCCGACGCGGGTGACGCGATCGTCGTTGCGGCTGGTCGACTGGTTGCCCGCGCTGTCGGCGGCGTCGGTCTTCATGCTGCGGAACTTGTAGGTCAGGAAGATGCGATTGCCCCGGCCGACGCGCGGCTGGAGGAAGAACACCGGCCCGTTGCTGTCGAGCTTGATCGCGATCGCGACCACGATCAGCAAGGGCGCGAGGAAGACCAGCCCGGGGACGGTCAGCGCCAGATCGAGCGTGCGCTTGGCGACGCGGCGGCCGAGATCGAGCGGCGCGTGCGCCACCGCCAGCGTATGCCTGCCCGCGAACTGGCCGATGCCGATCGCGCCGAGCTGGTCGAGCTCGCCGGCGAGGATGTGCCCGTTGACGCTCGACCCCTTGAGCAGCATCGCCCACACCTGCCGCCGCTCGGGCGGGCAGCAGATCACCACCCGGTCGACCCCCCGCAGGTGCATGCCCAGGCGGTTGAGCATGTGCGGATCGTGGATGTTGGGGGACAGGTCGTCCTTGGCCGCATCCAGCACGTGCACGCCGGGCGGGGCCGTGATCGCCGCCCCGTCCACGATCAGCAGATCGTAGACCAGCCGCATGCCCGTGCGGCGCGCGACATAGAGGTTGCAGGCGTAGCGCCCGAACGCGAGCGAGCCGAGCGTGGTGAAGATCGCGACGCCCGAGGTCATCCGCGACAGGTCGGTGCTGGCCTTGAGGTAGAATGCCAGGAAGAACACGACGAACACCGCGAAGATGTAGGCGAGCGCGGCGCGCGAGAAGCCGCTGCGCGCATCCGCCAGCACCTCGGCCGAATAGGCGTCGCCGTTGATCGCGATGCCGACATAGATCGGGAGCACCAGCGCGAAGAGGTTGAGGCCGGTGGGGGCGAAGACGTCGTCGAAGCGCAGCATGTTGCCGAGCAGGCAGCCGATCAGCACCGCCACGCAATCGACGGCGAGGATCATCAGGCACAGGCGGACGCGCAGCGTCTGCAGCTCGGACAGGCGCACGCGCGACTCGCCCGAGCGCGGCCCGCGCTTCACCGGCGCGTTCATCGTGACGGCGCGCCGTCTGACGGCGCACCGCCGCCGTTGCGCCGATCGGCGCGGAGATACTCGAACGGCTGCTGCGTGCGCGACACTATACCCACCTCGCCCCCCGCCGGGGGACAACACCAGCCATTCGGTCGTGTCAACGGTGAACACCGTACCACCGTCCGAGTCGCGACCGCGTCAGGGCGCCCGCGCGACTCGGGACGCAGGCGGGCGCCAACCGACGTCATAATCGTGCTTGCCGATCCGAACGGCCCCGAAACTACCCCCGCCGCCCGCCCAACTCTGCGCCTGGCAGCATAAAAAGTGGTTAATCTCTCCCGAAACCCTAACGGGGCGTTAATTTGATGTTGCAGTGCCGAAGGACTCGCGTATGGAGGATCACGCTTGAACTGACCTACACCTGTAACGCTTAACGATGGGGGTTTCACATGAACATAAAGATGCGCGCTATTGCGGTTGCCTCGCTGGCTTCCGCGGCGGTGTTGGCGGCAGCCCCCTCGGCTGCGGCTACCACCATCACGCTCGACGGGAGTGGCTTCGCCGTTTTCAGCGCGACGCATGCCACGCCGACCACGACGTTCAATGACGAGTTCGACTTCGCGTCGGGCACCGGCGGCATCGC
>CAXUGZ010000161.1:0-4291 GCA_964250685.1 uncultured Sphingomonadaceae bacterium | reverse complement strand
CCAGCGGTTAGCAGGCGGGGGGCGGGGCGTCACGCGGCGGTAGCGCTCCCCTCCCTGCTTGCAGGGAGGGGTTGGGGGTGGGTGCGCGCGTCTGCGCGCCTCGAAGACTTCGTCGACGCTTAAAAAGCATCCGACGAGGCATCGAGCCTCGTCGGATGCTAACCCCGCCCCCAGCCCCTCCCCTCAGGGGAGGGGAGGGTGGATGCCGACACCCTATTCCGCCTTGGTCACCGTGATCCCGAAGCAGGTGGAGATGAAGCCGTCGGTGGCGACCTTGAGGTGGAGCGGCTGGCCGAGCCCGCGGCTGATCGTCTCGAGCGTGCCGTCGTGCCAGGGCGGCAGATCGATGAAGCGATCGAGCGGCTGGTCGCCCTCGTCGAAGTCGAGCGGGGCGACGCGATGCCCGCGCGCCTCCAGCCGTTCGGCCAGCGCCTCGATGTGCCGGCGCTGGAACAGGACGGTCGCCCAATTGTCGACCGTGGGCCCGTAGGGGTTGATGTTGAATTCGGTGGTGTGGACCGCGGTGCCGCCGGCCTTCAGCGGCGCGAGGCTGTTCTCGACGAAGGCGAGCCCCTGCGCGATCGATCCCAGATGCTCGAACGCGCACATCGACCAGCAGAAATCATAGTCCGCCAGATCGGCGGGAATCGCGTTCATGTCGACGTGGCGGTAGCGCACCAGCGCGTCGAAGCGCGCGCGATCCACCAGCTGCGCGTGATAGGCGTGATCGATCGACGCGGCATGCTGGGCGGTCGCCGCCCATCCGAGCGAGCGCGAATCCTCGGGCGGCAGATCGGTGATCGTGACGGCCATGTCGCGCGAGGCGAAATAGCTCCCCATCGGCTCGTTGCCGCAGCCGAAGCCGAGCCCCTTCCTGCCCGGCCGCAGGTTCCCGCTGTGGTGGAGCGCCTGGAGCACGTAGGCGAGCTCCCACAGCTTGCGGTGATAGATCACCGGAATCCTGAGCTCGCGGCACCAATGCGCCAGCCAGTCGCTTTCGATGTCGCGCTGGGTGGAAAGCTTCGATCCCAGCGCCAGATCGGGCGCGCGCGTCTCCGCGGCGACGGGGAGGCGTTCGGCCATCGACCGCGCCAGATCATAGCCCATCGCCTTGATGTTGAGCGCCAGCAGATCGATGTTGCGCGTCGCGACCGAGAGGTGATTGATGTTCGGCTGCGACCGATCGTTGAGCAGCGACAGCAGCAATTCGAGCTTGTCGTGATCCTGCTGCGTCAGTGTGACGGGGGTAGCTTCGGGCGCGCTGCGCTTCTTCCGCGAAAACAGGCGCCCGAACACGTAAGCTCTCCCAGCCCGCCGGCGGAGCGCCGGATCGGTCCGCTCCTTATCACGTTCCGGCGGAGTGTCAGCCCCCGGCGCCCGCGCCGCTTCCCTTCGCCGCTCCCGCCTGCCAAAGCGCGCGCGATGCTGAAGCGGCTGATCCCCGATCCGTTCCTGCTCTATCTGGTGGGAACGGTGCTGCTCGCGACCTTCCTGCCCGCGCGCGGCGGCTTCGCGACGGTGGTGGGCTGGCTGTCGACGCTCACGGTGGTGCTGCTGTTCTTCTTCCACGGCGCCAAGCTCGCGCGCGATCAGGTGCTGGCGGGCCTGCTCCACTGGCGGCTGCACCTCGTCATCCTCGGCGCCACCTTCGTGATGTTTCCGCTGGCGGGCGTCGCGGGCGCGCGGCTGCTGCCCGCACTGCTGCCGCCCGATCTGTGGATCGGCGTGCTGTTCGTGTGCGCGCTGCCGAGCACGGTGCAGTCGGCGATCGCGTTCGTGTCGATGGCGCGCGGCAACGTGCCCGCCGCGATCGCCTCGGCCTCGGCCAGCCAGATGCTGGGGATCGTGCTGACCCCGCTGATCATGGGCGCGGTCGCGGGCGCGCATGGGGGTGCCGGCGGGCTGGCGGGGGTGGGCAAGGTCGCGCTGCAGATCTTCGTGCCGTTCGTCGCGGGGCATCTGCTGCGCCCCGTGATCGGCGGCTTCGTGGCGCGCCACAAGCAGGTGATCGGCATCACCGATCGCGCGACCATCCTGATCGCGGTCTACAGCGCCTTCTCGGCGGCGGTGATCGAGGGGCTGTGGCACAAGCTCGCGCCGCAGAGCTTCGCGCTCCTGTTCGTGGTTGATGGCGTGCTGCTCGCGATCGGGCTCGGCGCCACATGGGGCGCCGGACGCGTGCTCGGCTTCGATCGCGAGGACCGCATCGCGATCCTGTTCTGCGGCACCAAGAAGAGCCTGGTGCAGGGCGTGCCGATGGCGCGCGTGCTGTTCGCAGCCCCGCGGGCGGGCGTGATCCTGCTGCCGATCATGCTGTTCCACCAGATGCAGCTGATGGCGTGCGCGTTCATCGCGCGGCATTGTGCGGCGCAGGAGGCGGAGTTGAAGACCGTCTGACTGCAAACCCGCGTGCTGAGCTTGTCGAAGCACCGTCCTTCTCTTCTATAAGGGTCCAGTGACAAGACGGCCCTTCGACAAGCTCAGGGCGAACGGTTTGGGAGCGGGCCATGGCCGACGATAAGATCATCCCCGTCCCGGACGAATGGGCGGCTGGTGCCCGGATCGACGCCGCGCGCTATCAGGCGATGTATGCGCGCTCGCTCGCCGATCCGGCGGGCTTCTGGCTCGAACAGGCGCGGCGGCTCGACTGGGTGACGCCGCCCACCCGCGCCGACGAGAGCAGCTTCGCGGGCGAGGGCTTCGGCGTGCGCTGGTTCGGGGACGGCGTGCTCAACGTCGCGGCGAACTGCCTCGACCGGCACCTCGCCGAGCGCGGCGATGCGGTCGCGATCATCTGGGAGCCCGACGATCCCGCCGCCGCGCCGCGCACGCTCACCTATCGCGAGCTCCATGCGCAGGTGTGCCGCTTCGCCAACGTGCTCAGGGGCAACGGCGTCGCCAGGGGGGATCGCGTCACGATCTACCTGCCGATGATCCCCGAGGCGGCGGTGGCGCTGCTCGCCTGCGCGCGGATCGGGGCGATCCATTCGGTGGTGTTCGGCGGCTTCTCGCCCGACGCGCTCGCTGGCCGGATCGAGGATTGCGGATCGCGCGTGATCGTCACCGCCGACGAGGGGCGGCGCGGCGGCCGGCCGGTCGCGCTCAAGCGCAACGTCGACGCGGCGTGCGCGCGCTGCGCGGTCGATCGCGTCATCGTCGTGCGCGCGACCGGGGCCGAGGTCGCGATGCGGCCGGGCCGCGACATCTGGTATGACGAGGCGATGGCGGCGGCCGAGGCCGAGTGCGCGGCCGAACCGATGGGCGCGGAGGACCCGTTGTTCATCCTCTACACCTCGGGATCGACCGGCCGGCCCAAGGGGGTGATGCACACCGGCGGCGGCTATCTGCTGTGGGCGGCGCTGACGCACGAGGCGGTGTTCGATTACCGGCCGGGACAGATCTATTGGTGCGCGGCCGACATCGGCTGGGTCACGGGGCACAGCTACATCGTCTACGGGCCGCTCGCCAACGGGGCGACGACATTGATGTTCGAGGGCGTGCCCAACTGGCCCGACGCGAGCCGCATCTGGCAGGTGGTCGATCGCCATCGCGTGGAGATCCTCTACACCGCGCCGACCGCGCTGCGCGCGCTGATGCGCGAGGGCGACGATTATGTGACTCGTACCAGCCGCGCCTCGCTCACGCTGCTCGGCACGGTCGGCGAGCCGATCAATCCCGAGGCGTGGCGCTGGTATCACGCAATCGTGGGCGAAGGCCGCTGCCCGATCGTCGACACCTGGTGGCAGACCGAGACGGGCGGCGCGATGATAACGCCGCTGCCGGGCGCGACCGCGCTCAAGCCGGGTTCGGCGACTTTGCCCTTCTTCGGGGTCGAGCCCAAGCTGCTCGACGGCGACGGCAAGGTGCTGGAGGGTGCGGCCGAGGGTAACCTCGTCATCGCGCGATCGTGGCCGGGGCAGATGCGCGGCGTCTGGGGCGATGCCGAGCGCTTCTTCCAGACCTATTTCTCCGCCTTCCCCGATGTCTACACCACCGGTGACGGCGCGCGGCGCGATGCGGACGGCTATTGGTGGATCACCGGCCGCGTCGACGACGTAATCAATGTCTCGGGCCATCGCATGGGCACCGCCGAGGTCGAGAGCGCGCTGGTGCTCCACGCGCACGTCGCCGAGGCGGCGGTGGTCGGCATGCCCCACGACGTCAAGGGCCAGGGCATCTACGCCTATGTCACGCTCGTCGCGGGCACCGAGCCGTCGGACGGGCTCGCCAAGGAACTGCGCGAGTGGGTGCGCCGGCAGATCGGCCCGATCGCCACGCCCGACGCGCTCCA
>CAXUGZ010000160.1:0-4293 GCA_964250685.1 uncultured Sphingomonadaceae bacterium | reverse complement strand
TGTGTCGGAGCGTGGCCCCCGCCGCCTCGCGCCGCCGCGCGCAAAGTAGAGAATCGTCGCCGCGACCACCACCGTCGCGAGCAGCATGAGCCCCGGACGACCGGCGGAAGGATCCATCCAATCCGCGACCACGAACAGCCCTACCGTGCCCAGCCCGATCAGCGAAAGGAAGGGATACAGAGGCGATCGGTAGCTCGTGCCGCCGCGCAGCTTGCGCCGCCCGGCCAGCACCGCGCACGCGATCAGCAGCGGGCTGAAGAGTTCGGCCGACAGCACGATCAGCAGCGCGCGCTCCGAAACCAGCACCAGCGGCAGCGAGACAAGGACGAGCAGCATCGTCGCCGCCAGCGGCGATCCGAACCGCGCGCTCGTCCGCGTCAGCAGCGCGCTGAGCGGCGCCGGCCACACCCCGTCGCGGCCGGTGGCGAGCAGCAGCCGCGACAGGCCCATCGTCATCGTCATCAGGTTGTTGAAGATCGCGATGCAGACCGCGACGCTCACGCCCCTGGCGAAGGTCGCTCCCGCGCGGTCGGCCATGAACGCCGCCAGCGGCGCCGCGCTGGCGAGCGTGCGCGCCGGATCGCGCATCGCCAGCGCGACCGCGAAGATCGGGGTCGCCACCAGCAGCGCGCCGATCAGCCCGCTGAGCGCGAGCGTCCCGCCGAACGACGCGCCGTCGCGCCTGACGTCCTCGCCCAGATACGTCCCCCACAGCGCGCCCGAACAGGCCCAGGCGCCGGCCACCGTCGCGAGCACCATCTGCCACGCGGGCGTGGGCGCCGACGTTCCGGCCGCCGACAGGAACACGGGGTGCAGCGCCGCCGCGACCGGCCCGCGCACCGGATGCGGAGCCGCGATCGCGGCCAGCGCCAGCACCGCCAGCAGCTCGAGGATCAGGAACAAGGCCGCGATCCCCGCGCTCACGCGGAGCCGGAGCAGCGCCAAAGCGGCCGCGCCGACGATCACGCTGCCCGCCACGGGCAGCCGCGGCAGCCCGGGCACGAGCACCCCCAGATAATCGGCCAGCCCAAGCGCGGAGAAGGCGAGGAAGGCGGGGCTCGCGAGCACGCTGAGCACGAGGATCATGAAGCTCGCCCACCCGCCGAGCAGCCGGTCGACGCCCGCATAGATGCCGCCGGCATGCGGAAAAGCATCCGCGACCTCGGCATATTGCACCGCCGCGAGCACCGCGAGCAGCGCACCCAACGCGATCGCGAGCGCGGCGCCCGTGCCGGCAAGCCGCAGGATGCCCGCCCCGGTGATGAACACCGACGCCGCCGGCGACAGTGCGGACAGCGTGAAGCTGAGCAGCGCCACCGGCCCCAGCGACCGTTCGAATGTGCCGCCCGCGCCGCGCCCGACGCTCCAGCCTTTGCCCGGCGCGCGTCGGTCCCCTCGCCGCCGAGGCGCGATCACGCGCGCGGCCCGACCAACCCCTGCTGCAACAGCAGGCGCACCAGATCGGTTTGCCGGTGACAGCCCGTTTTCGAAAAGGTCGCGCTGAGCTGCGCGCGGATCGTATGCACCGAGCTCCCGCACCGCGCCGCGATCTGCGGAATCTTGAGCCCCTCCCCCATCAGCAGCGCCACGCGCGCCTCGGCGGCGGTCAAACCGTGCGACGCGCGCAGCCGGTCGGCCGGCGAGGTCGCGGCGGGAGCTTCGGTCACGCCGAGAAGGACGAGCGGCTCGTTCGAGAACGCGCTCGTGCTGCGCGATCCGAGCGGACTGACCGAGATCACGAAGCGCCGGGCGCCGTCCGCCGACTCCGCTACGATCGATGGATCGATCGGGAGCGCGGTGCCCCAGATCGCTGCCTGGATCAGGCGCTGCAGTTCCGCGTCCAGCTGTGCGTCCGCGATCTGCAACCGGTTCTGCCGCAGCGAAAGCGCGCTCTGCGTGCGCAGCAGCGCCTCCGCGGCGGCGGTGAAGCGCTTTACCTTGCCGCTGCGGCCGATGAAGAACAGCGCTCGCGAACTCGTCTCCAGCAGGGCGTCCAGCTCATCCAGCGCGGCCTGCGACATGCGCAGCCGCCGCCCTAGGTTGACCGCGCGCACGAGGTGCGGCTGATACCGCGCGATCCGGGCGATCTCCCAATCCTGGAACGGGCCGCCGCCATTGGGACGCGCGATGTTGAGCGTCGTGACGAGCGTCCCTTCCAGCGACAGCCTGACCATGATCGAATGCTCGGCACCCAACGGGCGCAGGAACTCGTTATAGTAACTCGTCTTGTGCAGGATCTCGGGAGGAAGCCATTCCTGATCCCTCACGATGCCGAGATGCCAGTCGCGCATGTAGGCGACCGGATCGTCCACCAGCAGCAGCGGGTTGCGATACGTCCAATTCGCCAGATAGTCCTGGACCGAGCTCTGGTCGATGCGCGCATTGATGCCGTCGCCCGAACCGTCGATGATGTCGAGCTCGGTCAGGCAGCCGGCCTGCGCGCGCGCGCCGTCGCACAGCCGCTCCATCACGCCGATCCACCGCGTCGGCTCGAATGGAGCATCGTAGATGAGGTCGACGATATCGTCGTAACCTGGCGCAGTAAGCACGTGATCCCCGCCGAACGCGTCGCCCGCGATCGTACCGTGACCGATCCATGTTTCTAATGCAAAGCAGAAATAGTTGGGGCTGCCCCGCCCCCCGGCTCATCGCGGCGGCATCGCCGCGCTTCCTTGCCGGCGAACGCTGCCGATCGTATCTGACGCTACGCGACAGGGTGCCGCATCCGGCATCCTCCTCTTCAAAGCGCGACGGCCTGGTACGATCTTCCACCATTCCAAAGGACAATCCGATGAAGCCGGTTATCGTTGGCTGGGGCCACACCAAGTTCGGCCGCCTCGACATGAGCCTGGAGGAGCTCATCCAGGCCGCCGCGCGCGAGGCGCTGGCCTCCGCCGGGATCGAGGCGAAGAAGGTCGACGCGATGTGGCTCGGCCATTTCAACTCGGGGATGGTCGAGGACGCGTTCTGCTCCTCGATGATATTGAGCATCGATCCGGCGCTGCGCTTCAAGCCGGCGGTACGCAACGAGAATGCCTGCGCCTCGGGATCGGCCGCCCTGTTCGGCGCGATCGACGCGATCGCGAGCGGGCGCGTCCGCGTCGCGCTGGTGGTCGGCGCGGAGAAGATGACCGGGCTGGACACGCCGGGCGTGACCAGGGCGCTCGGCGGCGCGAGCTACCAGAAGGAGGAGAACGGCCTCTCCTTCCCCGATATCTTCGCCCGGTTCGCGCAGGCCTATGGCGCGCGGTTCGGCGATCCGACCGAAGCGATGGCGCACATCGCGGTCAAGAATCACGAAAACGCGATGCGCAACCCGCTGGCGCAGATGCATCGCCGCTTCGATCTCGATTTCTGCCTCCACCCGTCGGACAAGAACCCGATGATCTCGGATCCGCTCAAGCTCAGCGATTGCTCGCTGGTGTCCGACGGCGCCGCCGCGCTGGTGATCGTCGCGGAGGACATGGTCGGTGATTTCGCGCGCGCGGTGCGCATCCGCGCCTCGGCACAGGTCAACGACGTGCTGCCACTGTCGGGCAAGGATCTCGCGGCGTTCGAAGGACCGCGTCGCGCGATCGCGGGTGCCTATGCGCAGGCGGGGATCACGGTCGACGACCTGAGCCTCGCCGAGGTGCACGATTGCTTCACCATCGCCGAATTGCTGTCGGTCGAGGCGCTCGGCCTCGCGGCGCCAGGCGGTGGGCGCGACGCGGTGATCGCGGGCGAGACCAGCCGCGACGGGCGGCTGCCGATAAACCTGTCGGGCGGGCTCAAGGCGAAGGGTCACCCGGTCGGCGCGACCGGCGTGTCGATGCACGTCCTCAACGCGCGCCAGCTCGTCGGTGAGGCGGACGAGATGCAGCTCCCCGGCGCCGAATTGGCGATGGCGGTCAACATGGGCGGCGGCGCGGTGGCGACCTACGCCACAATATTGGAGCGGGCGAAATAGGGCGAGGGCCCCATCAGCGCGCCGGAAACGGACGAACCGCTCGACCATCCCCGCTTCACGACTTCACCCGCGCCACGCCGGTGCCGGAACGGCGCGGACCTGCCGTCTTGCCGCGCCGGCGCTGCCGCGCAACGCAGCGCTCGACCCCACGAAACGGCAAGTTTGTAGAGTCTAGCAAGGATGCGCATGTACTCGTCGGCCGACGACATCATAGTTATCAGTAAATTAAGCAGCATTCTTTTATAGCATGGAACCCGCACGGGTAAGAAGCATTATTGTGTTCATAATAAAAAGAGACATAGACACCCCATGTTGTTAGGAGTTGGTTATGCTTAGCGTTCGTT
>CAXUGZ010000159.1:0-4338 GCA_964250685.1 uncultured Sphingomonadaceae bacterium | reverse complement strand
CCGTGGTTGCACTGGCCCGAATGCGGCGTGACCTCCATCTCGCGCAGCAGCGCATTCATCTCGGCCACCGAGAGGATGCGCCCCGCGCGGACCGAGCCGTGGCACGCCATCGTTCCTGCGACTGCGTCGAGCCGTTCCTTGAGGCTCAGCGCCTCGTCATAGGCGGCGAGCTCGTCGGCGAGATCGGTGACCAGCCCGCGCGCCTCGCTCGCGCCCAGCAGCGCAGGGGTCGCGCGCACCAGCATTGCGCCCGCGCCGAAGCGTTCGAGCTCCAGCCCGAATTCGGCCAGCTCGGCGATGCGCGCCTCCAGCCGGTCGCAGGCGGGCTCGTCGAGCTCGACCACCTCGGGCAGCAGCAGCGCCTGCGCGGCGACCCCGCCGTCCGCGACCGCGCGGCGCATCCGTTCGAGCACCAGCCGCTCGTGCGCGGCATGCTGATCGACCAGCACGAGCCCGTCCTCGGCCTCCGCGACGATGTAGGTCGCCGCGACCTGCCCGCGCGCGATCCCCAGCGGGTGATCGATCGAGGGCGCGTCGGCGGCGGCCTCGGCCCGGCCCGAGGGCGCGGGCCGATATGCGGGCTGCGCGTCCCAGACCGAGTGCTGGCCACTCCCCGCCTGCTCGCGGGAGGGGTCGGGGGTGGGTCGGTATGTCGGGTGAAGGCCCACCCCCAGCCCCTCCCGCATGCGGGAGGGGAGAGGCTCCGCCCGCCACGCGCCCAGCGACCCCGTCGCCGCGCGGTTCGCGCTGCGGTGGCCGGCGGCGTCGAGCGCCGCCCGAAGCCCGCCTACGATCAGCCCGCGCACCAGCCCCGCCTCGCGGAAGCGCACCTCGGTCTTGGCGGGGTGGACGTTGACGTCGACCTCCTCGCGCGCGATCTCGACGAACAATGCCAGCACCGGATGGCGGTCGCGCGCGAGCAGGTCCTGATATGCCGCGCGCACGCTGCCGATCAGCAGCCGGTCCTTCACCGGACGGCCGTTGACGAACAGATATTGGTGGTCCGCGACGCCGCGATTGAAGGTCGGCAGCCCGGCGACGCCGCCGAGGCGCACGCGCTCGCGCTGGTGATCGACCGCGATGCTGTTGCGTGCCAGCTCGCGGTCGATCAGCGCCGCCACGCGCTCGGCGCGCGTTTCACCCGGCTGGACGCCAAGCGCGCGGCGCCCGTCATGCTCGACCGTGAAGCCGATCTCGGGCCGCGCCATCGCCAGGCGGCGCACCACGTCGAGGCACGCGGCATATTCGGCGCGCGGGCTGCGCAGGAACTTGGCGCGCGCCGGCACGCGCGCGAACAGCCCCTCGACCCGCGCGCGCGTGCCCGGCGGGAGCGCGGCGGGACCCTCCTCCGCGAGCACGCCATTGTCGAGCACGCGCCGCCAGCCGTCGCTGCCGCGCACGCGGCTCTCGATCGTGAAGCGCGCGACGCTGGCGATCGAGGGCAAGGCCTCGCCGCGGAAGCCGAGTGTCGCGACCTGATCGATGTCGTCGCCGGGCAGCTTGGAGGTGGCGTGGCGCTCGAGCGCGAGCGCGATCTCGGGCGGGCTCATGCCGCAGCCGTCGTCGCTCACCTCGATCCCGCCGATGCCGCCCTCGCGCAGCACCACCGCGATGCGCGTGGCGCCCGCGTCGATCGCGTTCTCCACCAGCTCCTTGAGCGCGCTCGCGGGGCGCTCGACCACCTCGCCCGCGGCGATCCGGTTGACCAGATGCTCGGGGAGCCGGCGTATTGACACGGGGAACGCTCTAGCCCAATCGCCGCGCTTCCGCGAGCCGGCATCCTCCATTCCAACCCGCGATCCTCCGCCGGACGCGCGCGGCCGACAGTTTAGGGCATGGCTTTGATGCGCTGGTTCAAATTCATGTCGCACGACATGGCGATCGATCTCGGCACCGCCAACACGCTCGTCTACGTCCGCGGCCGGGGCATCGTGCTCAACGAGCCGTCGGTGGTGGCGATCGAGACGATCAACGGCGTCAAGAAGGTCCGCGCGGTGGGCGACGACGCCAAGATGATGATGGGCAAGACCCCCGAGCACATGGAGGCGATCCGCCCCTTGCGCGACGGCGTGATCGCCGACATCGACATCGCCGAGCAGATGATCAAGCACTTCATCCACAAGGTGCACGGCAAGCGCCGCTTCCCGCGCTGGCCCGAGATCGTGATCTGCGTGCCGTCGGGATCGACCAAGGTCGAGCGGCGCGCGATCCGCGACGCCGCCTCTAATGCGGGCGCGAGTCAGGTGTTCCTGATCGAGGAGCCGATGGCCGCCGCGATCGGCGCCGACATGCCGGTGACCGAGCCGATCGGATCGATGGTGGTCGATATCGGCGGCGGCACCACCGAGGTGGCGGTGCTGTCGCTGCGCGGGCTCGCCTACACCACCAGCGTGCGCGTCGGCGGCGACAAGATGGACGAGGCGATCGCCTCCTATGTGCGGCGCAACCACAACCTGCTCATCGGCGAGGCGACCGCCGAGCGGATCAAGCAGACGATGGGGATCGCGCGCATGCCCGCCGACGGGGTCGGCAAACGCGTGTTCATCAAGGGCCGCGACCTGGTCAACGGCGTGCCCAAGGAGATCGAGATCACGCAGGCGCAGATCGCCGAGGCGCTGTCCGAGCCCGTATCGGCGATCGTCGAGGGGGTGCGCATGGCGCTGGAGAACACCGCGCCCGAGCTTGCCGCCGACATCGTCGATCAGGGCATCGTCTTGACCGGCGGCGGCGCGCTGCTCGAGGCGATCGACGAGGTGCTGCGCCTCGCCACCGGGCTTCCCGTCACCGTCGCGGACAATCCGCTCACCTGCGTCGCGCTGGGCACCGGCCGCGCGCTCGAGGATCCGATGTTCCGCGGCGTGCTGCACACGGCCTGAAGGCCAGCGAGCCGCCATGGCGCCGCCCCGCCACCGCGGCCGCGGCTTCTCGCGCCGGATCCAATACGGGCTGTTCTTCGGCTATGTCGCGGCGGCGATCGGGATCGTCGTCGGCATCGGGCTGGTGCTCGTCGCGCGCTTCGATCCGCTCGCCTTCCAGGGGATCCGCGGGCTCGCGCTCGACGCGACCACGCCCTTCTCGGCGCTGACGCGCCCGATCGCGCGCGGCGCCGACGCGGTGGGCGGCGAGATCGGCGACTATCTCGGCGCGGCGGCGCAGAACCACGCGCTGCGCGCCGAGCTGGCCGAGGCGCGGCGCGGGCTGATCGACCGGCGCCGGCTCGCGTTTGAGAATGCCCGGCTCGCGCGGCTGCTCCGGCTGGTCGAGACGGGCACGCGCCCGATCGTGGCGGCGCGGCTGGTGGGATCGGACCTTGCCGGCAGCCGCCGCTTCGCCACGCTCGCCGCCGGCAGCGCCGACGGGGTGCGCGCGGGGCAGCCGGTACGCGCGGCGGACGGGCTGGTCGGGCGTGTCGCCGAAACCGGTGCGCATGCGGCGCGCGTGGTGCTGCTCACCGACGGCGGCAGCGCGGTGCCGCTGCGCGTGGTGCGCACGGGCGAGCCCGCGCTGGCCGAGGGGCGCGGCGACGGCGCGCTTGAGGTCCGCGCGACCGTCACCGGCGCGCAGCATTTCCGGCGCGGCGACCTGCTCGTCACCTCGGGCGTGGGCGGGGTGTTCCCGCCCGATCTGCCGGTCGCGGTGGTGACCGGGACCAGCGGCGAGATCGCGAGCGCGCGCCCGCTCGCCGATCCGGCACGGCTCGATTTCGCGCTCGTGCTGCCGCAGGCGGTGGCGCCGCCGCCGCTCGCACCCCCCGCCGGGCGGCCGCGCTGATGGGCGGAATCGAGTCCGATCTGCTCGCGCGGCCCTCGGCGGCGCGGCTGTGGCTGGTGCCGATCGCCTCGACGCTCGCCGGATCGGCGGTGACCTTGCTGCCCGCGATCGCGAGTCTCCCCATGCTGCCGCCGCTGGGGCTGCTGATGGCGCTCGGCTGGCGCCTGCTGCGGCCTGAAATGTGGCCGGCATGGGTGGCGCTGCCGCTCGGGCTGGCGGACGACCTCATCGGCGGCGCCCCCCTCGGCAGCGCGATGACCTTGTGGACGATCGTGTTCCTCGGCTTCGACCTCGCCGACGCGCGCCCGATGTGGCGCGATCATTGGCTCGACTGGTGGCTGGCGGCGGGCGCGATCCTGTCGTGCGCGCTCGGCGCGTGGGCGATCGCCATATTCAGCGGCGGCGCGGGCGCTTTGTGGACGATCGTGCCGCAGACCGCGCTCGCGATCCTGCTCTTTCCGCCCGCCGCGCGGCTGTGCGCGCGGCTCGATCGCTGGCGGCTGCGGCGATGAGCCGCGCGGGGACACGTGCGGGGATGCGCCGGATCGTCACCGATCAGGCGCTGAC